>JAKAMA010000070.1 GCA_021813085.1 Chloroflexota bacterium
GCTGGCGGCGCGGCTCGTCTTCGAGCGCTTCCTGCACGTCGACCGCAAGGAGCCGCCGGACGTGGACCTGGACATCCCGGACGACCGGCGGGACGAAGTGATCCGCTACGTAGCGGAGAGGTACGGCGCCGACCACGTCGCGCAGATCATCACCTTCGGGACGATGGGCGCGAAGGCGGCGATCCGCGATGTCGGCCGCGCGCTCGGCATGAACTACGGCGACGCCGACCGCGTCGCGCGGCTCGTGCCGAACGCGCTGCACATGACGCTCGACAAGGCGCTCGACGAGAGCCCGGAGCTGGCGTCGGCATACGATCTCGACCCGCAGGTGAAACGCCTCGTCGATACGGCACAGCGGCTCGAGGGCGTGGCGCGGCACGCGAGCACGCACGCCGCCGGCGTCGTCATCTCGCGCGAGCCGCTCGCGGAGCACGTGCCGCTGCAGCGCCCGACGCGCGGCGACGAGTCGTCGATCCCGACGACGCAGTACGCGATGGCGCAGGTCGCCGAGATCGGCCTGCTGAAGATGGACTTCCTGGGGCTGGCGAACCTGACGATCCTGCGGCACGCGGTCGAGATCATCGAGCGCACGCGCGGCGTCACGGTGGATTTGCAGGCGCTGCCCGACGGCGACGCCAAGACGTTCGAGATGCTGAGCCGCGGGGACACGTTCGGCGTCTTCCAGCTCGAGTCGCCCGGGATGCGGCGCTCGATCCAGGAGCTGCGGCCCGACAGCACGGCGGAGCTGATGGCGCTCGTGGCGCTCTACCGTCCGGGGCCGATGCAGCACATCGGCACCTACTGCCGGGCGAAACACGACCGCTCACTCGTGCAGTATCCGCACCCGGACCTCGCGGAAATCCTCGACGAGACGTACGGGGTGATCGTCTACCAGGACCAGGTGCTGCTCGTGCTGCAGAAGATCGCCGGCTACTCGCTGAAGGACGCCGACGCGATCCGCAAGGCGATGTCGAAGAAGGTCACCGCGCTCATGCAGGCGGAGGGCGAGAAGTTCATCGAGGCGGCGACGAAGAACGGCTACACGCACGAGGAGGCGGAGGCGATCTTCACGCTGATCGAGCCGTTCGCCGGCTACGCCTTCAACAAGGCGCACTCCGCCTGCTACGGCACGATCGCGTATCAGACGGCGTGGCTGAAGGCGAACTACCCGCACGAGTACATGACGGCCGTGCTGGCGAGCGCGGGTACGCACGAGCGCATCGCACAGGCGGTCGCCGAGTGCATGCGGATCGAGATCGCGGTGCGGCCGCCGGATGTGAACCGCAGCGGTGTCAGCTTCGAGCTGGATACGAGCGGCGACGGACCGATCATCCGCTTCGGGTTGGCGACGGTCAAGAACGTCGGCTCCGCGGCCGCCGAGGGCATCGTGCAGGCGCGGGACGAAGGGGGGCCGTTCGCGTCCATCGAGGACTTCATCAAGCGGGTGGACCTCCACGCCATCAACAAGCGGACGATCGAATCGCTGATCAAGGCGGGCGCGCTCGACTGCGTCGTCGCGGGGCCGGAGCGGCGCGGCACGCTGCTGCGCAACATCGACCGCATCGTCTCACTTGCGCAGCGCGAAGCGAAGTTGAAGGAGACGGGGCAGGCGACGATGTTCGACATGTTCGGCGACAGCGTCGCGACGCCGCTGCCCGCGCTCGTGCTCGAAGAATCGCCGGCGTCGCGCGCCGAGATCCTGGCGTGGGAGAAGGAACTGCTGGGCGTGTACGTGTCGGAGCACCCGTTCTCCGCCGCCGCATCGGTGCTGGCGAAGCACACGTCAGCGCTCGTGAGCGAGATCACACAGGAGATGGACGGCCGCGAGGTGGTGATCGCCGGCATGGTCGGCGCCGTGCGTTCGCTCGCGACGAAGGCAGGAAAGCCGTTCGTCTCGGTCGGCATCGAGGACCTCTCCGGCACGGTCGAGGTGACGGTCTGGCCCGACGTCTATGAGGGCACGAGGGAGTACTGGCGCGCCGGCAACATCCTGCTCATGCTGGTGCGGGTGCGGGAACGCGGCGAGCGGCTCAACGTCGCGGTGCAGCACGTGTCCCTCGTGCAGGCGGCGGACGGCACGGTGAGCCACGAGCGCTTCGCGGTACCGGACTGGCTCACGAGCGCGGTGCGGGCGTCCGCGGGCGTCGGCGTCGTGGACGTGCGGCGCGAGGGCCCGGGCGCGATGGCGAACGGGCACGGGGGCGTCGACGACGCTGGCCAGCGACGCTCCGGCGCGAACGGTCATGCCGCAGCCGCCGACGCCGCACCACACGAGGCGCCAAGCACGCTCCGCTTCTTCCTGCACGAGTCCGATGACGGCGACGAGGACCGCAGACGGCTCGACGCGCTGATCGCGCTGATCGGCGCCTACCCCGGACGGGACCACATCCGGCTGTTCATCCACGCCCGGGACGGCGACCGCATCGAGCTGTCGATGCCGGCCGGGCGCGCATGCGACGAGCTGCGGGAGGCCGGCATCGCGCTGCTGGCGCCGCAGGGTGGCGCAGAGCCGATGCTCGTGGCGCCAGCCGGTGGGAACAGCACGCGCTGACGGCCGCTCAGCGTCCGCCCTCCTCCTGCACCGTCATTCCGTCAGCCCGAAGAACAGCCGCAGCCATGCCTCAAGGTCACGCAGTTCCACGGCGCGACCCGTGGAGAACAGGTACGACCGGATGTTCGCGCTGAAGCCATCGCCCTCGAATACGACGAGCCCGGGGATGGGCCATGCGGAGATATCGGCGACCGTCGCGGGGATCTTCTCCTCGGCCGACCCCGGCACCCCCTGGAACTTGCACTCGACGCCGATGCTCTTTCGCTGAACGGGGTCCGTGAGGACGACGTCGATCCTCCGCTCAGCGCCCCACAGCCGCCGGCCGACACGCACCCCGCGCCGCGCCTGCAAGCCCAGCGCGCTCGCGAGGCGCTCCACTGCGTCCTCCAACTCGCGCCCTGAGCGCGGCGCTTCAGACCCGCCCGGCACGACGGCCCCTTCGTCGCGGGGCGGCGATCCCGTAGTTGCGCACGATGAGTTCGCTGACCTTGCCACGCCGCTCCGCCTTGCTGTTGATCGCACGGCCCGCCAGGACCTCTTCGATCACGAATCCGGCGTACAGCTCCCGGATGAAGGGGGTGTCGGAGTTCGACAGCATCGCGTACGCGCCGCGGGCGTCGAGCTCGCGGAAGACGCGGGCCAGCCGACGCTGTTCGTCTTCGCCGAACCCATGTTCGCTGTACTGGGTGAAGGACGACGTGGCGGATCGCGGGTGGTATGGCGGGTCGAAGTACACCAGGTCGCCCGGCTTCACACGGGCGGGCACGTCTTCGAAGTCCAGTTGCCGCAGGGATGCCCGTCGCAACGCGGCCGCCACGGCGCGCAGATTTGCCGCGTCGCAGATCGCCGGCCGCACGTATCGCCCGAAGGGCACGTTGAACTCCCCTCGCGAATTCTCGCGGAAGAGGCCATTGTAGCACGTCTTGTTGAGGAAGATGATGCGGGCGGCCGCGCGTGGCAGATCGAGGTCCTCGTGCCGCCACTCGCGCACCTGATAGTAGAGATCGCGGTCGTTCGAGAACCCGGACAAGTGCGCGATCACCGCCTCAACGTCATCGCGCACGGCACGGTATGCATCGATCAGCTTCCCGTTTGCATCGCTCAGCTCGGCTCCCGCGCGCAGCCTGCCCGCGCCATGCAAGGCGAAGTAGAGCGCGCCGCCGCCGACGAACGGCTCGAAGTAACGCCCGAACTCGGCAGGCAGGCGGCTGCACAGCTCGTCGAGCAACCGGCCCTTGCCACCCGCCCACTTCAGGAATGGGCGAGCCTGGACCGGACGGCCCGTTGGGGCTTCACTCATGCGGCGTTCGCCGGCCAGAGCGATCATCGCGCATCCTTCACCAACTGGCGCAGTGTAGTCGCCGCGGCGCGCTGTAACTATCCCATCCGGGAGCGCGCTGGGCCGGGGCCTCGCGACTACCCTCCATGCAGTCGTGCGCCCCGGCGGAGCCTGAGCGCGCCCAACACATCGATGTCGCCGCCGCCGGTCGCGACGTCGCGGCGCTCGAAGGCGCGCAGTGCGAGCATGACGAACGTGGCCGCGACGCCGAGCAGCAGCACAACGTGCGGCCACGAGATGCCACGCACCAGCGGCAGGCCCGCGCCGTAGTAGTAGAACGGCGACGCGTACTTCAGGCTATCGAGTGACCGCACACCGTTCGCCAGCGTGTTCACGAAATATGCGGCCGTCACGACGCCGATCGCACCGCCCGCTGCGACACCCCGGCTCGGCGCCGTCGACCCCAGCCACAGGGACAGCGCGAAGAACAGCAACGTGATCGGCAGCATGTTCGCCATCGCCATCGTGATCGCTCGCAGGGTGACGTTGATGTCGACGAATGGCACCGAAACGAAGAAGCCGGCCGCGCCGACCGTGACCATCAGCGCGCTTCCCAGGCAGGTAGCGGCGACCTTCTGGACGAGGACATCGCGACGCGCGACAGGCTGGGACAACAGCAGGTCGAGTGTCCCGCTCCCCTCCTCGCCGGCGATCGCACCCGTCCCCTGCATCACCGCGTACACGATGAGCAGAATCGGTGTCCAACTGAAGAACTCCGAGCTGAGGAATCCCGGTCCGGTCGCGATGCTCAGGTCGCTCCCGAGAAATGCCTGCAACGCCGGCGGCACCTGAAGGTTCTGGAGCGCGTCGCGGTACGCGGGCCAGATGAAGACGTCGAGCGCGCCGATGACCGCGAGCGCGATGCCGAAACCGACGATCTGCCACTTCTGATCGCGCAGCGACTTCGTGAACACGCTAGCCATGCGCAGACCGCTCCTCGTACAGCAGCGCGGGCGCTGCCGGCGTCTCCGTGTAGTAGGCGAGAAAGATATCCTCCAGGCTCGGCTGCTCGGTGCGCAGATCGAGCACGCGCTGCGTGGCGATCGCCTTCACCAGCGCATCGATGCCATCGTGTGCCTGCACGTGCACGGTGTTGCCGTCCACGCGGACCACGCGCACACCGGGCAGGTCGAAGAGCCGCGGCGGCGGCGGCCCGCCGAAGGTCACTTCGACGACGTGCATCGAGCGCGCCTTGAGCCTGGCGACGTCCTCCACGGCGGCGATCTCGCCCTGGCGGATGATGGCGACGGACTGACACACGCGCTCGACCTCCGACAGCGCATGCGACGAGAGGAAGACGGAGCGCCCGTCGGCGACGGCTTCTTCGAGCAGCCGGCTCACCTCCTCCTGCACGAGCGGGTCGAGCCCGCTCGTCGGCTCGTCGAGCACAAGCAGCTCGGGCCGATGCATCAGGGCCTGGATCAGGCCGAGTTTCTGGCGGTTGCCCTTGGACAGGACACGAATGCGGCGCGCCGGGTCCAGCGCCAGACGCTCGAGCAGCGCGGCGCGAAACGCCGGGTCGCGCCGCGCCGGCCGGAAGCTGTCGATGAAGTCGAGGAACTCGCCGGCGCGCATCGATTCGTACATGCGCAGGTCGCCGGGCACGTAGCCCACGCGGCGCCGCACCTCGATGCTCTGACGCTGGCAGTCGAAGCCGAGGACGCGGGCCGTGCCTGCCGTCGGGCGGATCAGGTCGAGGAGGATGCGGATGGTCGTGGTCTTGCCGGCGCCGTTCGGGCCGAGGAAGCCGAAGATCCGCCCCGGCTCGACGCGGAGCTCGATGCCGGCGAGCGCGCGGGTACGGCCGTAGTCCTTCACGACCGAGCAGAGCTCGATCGCGGGCGGCTGGCGACCGGTCATTGCCATCGGCCGCATGATAGGCGATCGCGTGCGGCGGGCGTCATGGCCGGAGCCCCGATATGGCGGGATCCCCACCTCCCGCCTCTCACCTCTCACCTCCCTCCTCCCTGGGCTATGGTGGGACACAGGCGGATCCACATACTCCACCGTACGGCGTATGCGCGTTACCGTGCGGCTTGTCGCGGCGGCGGCGGTTCCATATACTGGGCAGCGCTCGCGGAGTCGGGCGCATTCTTTGTGGTAAGGAGCCCCCGTGCCCAAACGTACGTATCAGCCGAAGCGCATCCCGCGGCGGCGGCGCCACGGCTTCCTGCATCGCATGGCGACGGCGGCCGGCCGCAGGGTGCTGCGGGCGCGGCGACTCAAGGGCCGCAAGCGGCTCGTCGTGGTCTAGGGGCGGCTGCGGGACGCCGGGCATGCGCCGCGAGCAGCGGCTGCGCCGCCGGAAGGACTTCGCCGCCGCCTACCGCCAGGGGAAGACGCAGGGCAACCGGCTCCTGGTGGTCCGGGTCAGGCCGAACGGCGGCGAGACCACCCGCTTCGGCTTTGTGGCCGGCAAGGTGGTCGGCGGCGCGGTTACGAGGAACCTGGTCAAGCGGCGGTTGCGGGCCGCCGCGCGGGCCCTCGCGACGAAGCCCGGGCTGGACATCGTCGTCGGCGCGCGCAAAGTCGCGGCGGTGGCGGAGTATCGAGCACTCGAACGCGCCCTCGCCGTGCTGCTGAAGCGCGCGGGCGTCCTCGCGGACGATGGTCCGGCAGTGCCGCCGGAGGGCCCGCCGGGGAAGGAGCATCATTGAAGCGCCCCGCACTCGCCCTGATCCGCTTCTACCAGCGCCAGATCTCACCCGGCAGGGCGCTGGCGTGCCGGTTCGCGCCCACGTGCTCTCAGTACGCGTACGAGGCGATCGACACGCGCGGCCTGCTCGTGGGCGGCGCGATGGCCGCCTGGCGGATCCTGCGCTGCAACCCGCTGAACGACGGCGGCTATGACCCCGTGCCGGGACGCCGGAGCCACCGGCGCCATGCATCCCACGGCTAGATGTTTCACGTGAAACACGGCCCTCTGCCGGCGCCGAGAGACAGGGATTGATGTCTTCTACGCCCCGACCGCCCGTCGCCTTCGGCGATCTCGCGCCCCTTCCGCATGTTTCACGTGAAACCATCGGCCGCAAGCGCCGCGCGCTGGCCTTCGCCGCGGTCGGCCTGCTGGCACTGGCAGCGGCCGCCTGCGCCACCACCCAGAGCCCGCAAGGGTGGTCGCCGCCGCTGCTCCTGAAGTCCGCGGCCGGCGACCAACTCATCATCGCCGCGCACACGGGACACCTGTACGCGCTGCCGCCCAACGTCACGACGCCTGTCTGGCAGTTCCCCCCGGTCGACCGCACGACCTACCCCATCGCGAGCACGTCCGCGGCCCGGCTCAGCGCCGAGGTCAACGCGCTCAGCATCCCGGCGGACCAGAAGACGACGCTCCTCACGAAGGTGAAGAACCTGAACGCACAGGGCCCGAGCGTCACCGACCTGAAGACGTTCCTCAATACGACCGCCGCATCGCCGGCGGAGAAGTCGAAGTTCGGCGCCGACGTCGACGCCGCCACGGCGGCCACCAGGGATGCACTCTCGAACCTCCAGGCGTTCTACGGCGACCTCGGCGTGTCCGCCGATGGCAAGACGGTCTACGCGGCCGCGTTCCGCGGCGTCGTGCTGGCGCTCGACGCCGCGACGGGGCATCTGGTGTGGGCCACGGACGTTGGCTCCGAGATGATCGGCGGCGTGGCGGTGTCAGGTGACACGGTCTACTACGGCTCCAAGGGCAGGCGGGTCTATGCGGCCGATGCGGCCAGCGGCGCGGTCAAGTGGACGGTCCCGACGAACGGGGAGGTCTGGTCCACGCCCACCGTCGTCGACGGCACGGTGTACGCGACATCGCTCGACGGCACGCTGTACGCGCTCGACCTCTCCGGCAAGACCCGTTGGACGTTCAAGAACGCGAACGCCGGCATCGCCGGGGCGGCGACCGTATCGGGCGCGTACGTGTACGTGGGCGCCTTCGACAACGAGCTGTACGCGGTGAAGGTGGCAGACGGCACGCAGGCGTGGTCGTCCCGCGGCGGCAACTGGTTCTGGGGGGCGCCGCGCGTGGATGGCGGCGTCGTGTATGCTGCGAACCTGGATGGCAGAGTGTACGCTGTTGACGCGGCGAGCGGCGCCCCGAAATGGCCGAAGCCGTTCGATACCGGCGCGCCCGTCCGCTCATCGCCGGCGGTCGCCGGCGGCGGGCTGATCGTCGGCAACAAGGCGGGCCAGGTGTACAAACTGGACCTTTCGACCGGCCAGGCGGTCGGCAGCGCGTTCCTCGCCGGCAGCACGGTGTACGCGAATCTCACGGCGGACGCGTCAGGGAAGGTGTACGTATCGCCGCAGAGCGCACAGCTCATCGTCCTGGACGCGACCAAGGCACTGACCGCCAGCTCGACCTACACGCTGAAGTAGAGATGACCTAACCGGCTATGGGCGGAATCGTCACCCTGTTCGACCTGTTGCTTGTGTACCCCATCACGAACATCCTCGTGGTGCTGGCGCGGGTGTTCGGTGGCAACTACGGCATCGCCATCATCACCTTCACCCTGCTGACCAAGGTGGTCACCTGGCCGCTCACCGCGAGCCAGTACAAGCAGAGCCGGGCGATGCAGGCCATGCAGCCGAAGCTGCAGGAGCTGCAGAAGAAGTACAAGGGCAAAGACCCGAAGAAGCTCCAGGCCGAGACGATGGCGCTCTATCGGGAGCACGGCGTCAACCCGCTCGGCTGCGTCCTGCCGATGCTCGTGCAGATGCCGATCTGGATCGCACTCTACGACGTGATCCGCACGTCGCTCGGGACGGCGCCGGAGAGCCTCGTCTCCCTCTCCCAGCATCTCTACCCGGTCGCCTTCATCCACACGGCGGTGCCGCTCAACAGCACCCTGGCGTTCTGGAACCTGGCGGTGCCGGACAAGTCGTACCTGCTGCCGTTCATCGTCGGCGCGACGATGTACATCCAGCAGAAGATGATCACGCCGGCGCCCGCGCCCGGGGCGGCCAACTCCCAGCAGGCGCAGACCGCGCAGATGATGACGTGGATGATGCCGCTGATCTTCGGCTTCTGGAGCCTCAACGTGCCCGCGGGCCTGGCGCTGTACTGGGCGGTCTCGAACGCTTCGGGCGTCGTGCTCCAGTACTTC
>JAKAMA010000071.1 GCA_021813085.1 Chloroflexota bacterium
TGGCGGTGACGGCCGCGCGGATGGGGCAGGTGGGGATGATCCCGCCCGCCTTCTTCTGGTACTACCACTGCGGCTATCGCGAGAACTGGAACAAGGCGGCGTGGCACGACGGTGCGATGACGCGGAGCTTCGACGAATACCTGCAGGAGGCGCTCGACAAGGGCTGGTGGGAAGGCGTCGTGCGGCCGGCGCCGGAGACCGAGCCGCGCGTTCTGTTCCAGTCCGGCGGCAACACGCTGCGGCGCGTGCGCGGCGGCCAGAACATGCTGCTCACGCACCTCTGGCCGAAGCTCAAGAAGGTCGTCACGCTCGACTACCGCATGAGCACCACGGCGTGCTGGTCGGACATCGTGCTGCCGGTGGCCAGCCAGTACGAACGCCCGGCGTTCCACCTGCCCACGCCGCACATGCTGCTGCTCATCTACAGCGACGAGGCGCAGAAGCCGCCAGGCGAAGCGAAGACCGAGTACGAGATCGCGCAGCTCATCGCCCGCAAGATCGAGGAGCGCGCGCGCCAGCGCGAGACGCGCGAGTACGTGGACAACCGCGGCGCCACAAGGCAGTACGCGGGGCTGTACGACCGCCTGACACTGGATGGCGCCATCGCGCGGGAGGAGGATGCCGCGCGCGAGATGGTCGCGGACGGCACGATGACCGGCGCGCTGCCGGCGGACCTGACGTTCGCCGACGTGAAGCGCGACGGCTACGTGCGCTTCCAGGACTGGGGCATGTCCGTCCTGGCGCTGAACCAGGCCGGCGACATCGAGCCCGACTCGACGTTCGCCACCCTCACCTGGCACACGCGCGACAAGCTGCCGTACCCGACGCTGACGCGGCGGGCGCAGTACTACTTCGACCACCCGTGGTTCCTTGAAGCCGGTGAGGAGTGGCCAGCGTTCAAGCCGAACCCGAAGATGGGCGGCGACTATCCGTTCTTCATGACGTCGGGCCACAACCGCTGGTCGATCCACTCGATCCAGATCGCCAACAAACTGATGCTGGAGACGCACCGCGGCGCGCCGCACATGGTGATGAACTCGGCGGACGCGATGCGTCGCGACATCGCCGATGACGAGGAGGTGCGCGTCTTCAACGACATGGGTGCGTTCAAGGTGCGCGTGAAGCTGTCGCCCGGTGTGATGCCGGGGCAGGTCGTCGTGTACAACGGCTGGGACCCGTACCAGTTCAGCGGCTGGCGCGGGCCGATGGACCTGGAGCCGGGCATGGTGAAGTGGCTCCATCTCGCCGGCGGCTACGGGCACCTGCGCTACTGGCCGATCCAGTGGCAGCCGACGCCCGTCGACCGCGGGGTGCGCGTGGATGTCGAGAAGATCGTCGAGGCCGTGCCGTCCGGCCGCGCGGCGCGGCCGGCCGCTGCCAGGAAGGAGTGAGGGATGTACGCAGAGACGCTTGTCCTGCCACCGGAGCTGATGGAGGCCGCGAAGAAGGCGGCCCTGGCGAAGAAGAAGCAGGCCGCCGCGAAGGCAGGCGCAGCGGGGCCAGCCACCACGAAGGCCCATCCGGCGGCCCGCACGAAGCGGGCTGTGGCAACGCCCGTCGCCAGGGCCGCCGGGGCACGTGCCGCCGCGGCCCGGACGGTGCCCGCCACCCGCAAGAAGGCCGCCGCGGCGAAACCATCCGCTGCGACCAAACGCGCGGCGTCGCGCGGCGGGCGAAAGGGGTAGACATGGCGGTCGCGGAGACGGGCCGGCGCGTGCCGCTCAACCCTGACATGATCGAGATGCCCGCCTCGGCGGGCGGGCTGCCGCGGCTCGTCGGATCGTGCTGCCCGGCGTGTGGGGCGCGCTTCGCGGCGCGGCGCGCGATCTGCCTGCAGTGCGCACACCGCGGGATCGAGCGCTGCACGCTGAGCCCGACCGGCACCGTCTGGACGTTCACGGTCGTCCGGCAGCAGCCGCCCGGGTCGATCCTGCAGGCACCGTACGCCATCGCGCAGGTGCAGCTCGACGACGGGCCGATCGTCGCCGCTCCGCTGGTGGATACGGCGATCGACGCGGTGCGCGTGGGGCTGCCGGTCGAGATGACGCTGTGCGACGCCGGCCGTGACGCCGATGGCAACACGCTCGTGGCGCACGCCTTCCGTGCGCGGCGGGAGGAGGAGCAATGACCAGCGAGCGCGACGTGGTGGTGCTCGGCGTGGGATTGCACCCGTTCGGGCGGTTCCCCGACCGGTCGCTGGACGACCTGGCGCGTCACGCGGCGCTGGCGGCGCTGGACGACGCCGGCATCACGTTCCGGGAGATCGAAGCGGGGTTCGTGGGCCGGGTCGGCGGCACCGGGCCGCCGGTGGGCGTCGGGACCCGCATCTTCAGCGAGCTGGGCCAGCACGGCATCCCGATCACGAACATCGAGCTGGCCTGCGGCAGCTCGTCGCGCGCGCTGATGCACGCCGCTGACATGATCCGCGCGGGCTCCGCGGAGACGGCGATGGTGATCGGCGTGGAGAAGATGGAGCGCGGGATGCTGCAGGTCGGCGGCGCGGGCGCGACATCGTACGCATCGGTGATGGGGCTGAACGTCATGCCGGCGGCCTACGCGATGCGGGCGCAGCGGCACATGGAGGAGTACGGCACGAAGCCGGAGCACTTCGCGCAGGTGAGCGTGAAGGCGCACCGCAACGCCATGCACAACCCGTACGCACAGTACCGCGTGGCGATCACGCTCGAAGAGGTGCTGGGCTCGCGCATGGTGTGCGACCCGCTGACGCTCTACCAGTGCTGCCCGACGAGCGACGGCGCGTCGGCGGTGATCCTCGCGTCGGCGGCGCGGGGACGGCGGCACACGGCGTCGCCGGTGCGGCTCGCCGCGTGGGCGGGCGGTTCGCCGGTGTACGAGAATGGACACGAGGGGCTGGGCGAAGGGCCGACGGGCGCGGTCGCGCGGCGCGCGTACGCGCGCGCGAGCATTGGCCCGGAGGACATCGACGTGACGCAGGTGCACGACGCGTTCACGCCGGGCGAGATCCTGACGATCGAGGAGCTCGGGTACGTCAAGCCGGGTGACGGCGGTCCGTTCGTCTTTGGCGGCGGCACGGAGATCACCGGCAAGTATCCCGTGAACACGGACGGCGGGCTCCTCAGCCGCGGCCACCCGATGGGGGCCACCGGGGGCGCCATGGTGACCGAAGTGGTGCGCCAGCTCCGCGGCCAGGCGGGCGCGCGGCAGGTCGAGGGCGCACGCGCAGGGTTGGTGCAGAACGCGGGCATCGGGGGCGTCAACGTCCTCGTGCTGTCCGCCTGAGGGGGACGCCATGCCGGGCATCGACCTGAACTTCGACCTGACGCCGGAGCAGGTGCAGTTGCGCGAGCAGACGCACCGCTTCGCGGCGGAGGTGATGCGGCCAGCGGCGATGGAGCTGGACGCGCTGACGCCGGAGGAGGTGATCGCGCCGGAGTCGCCGCTGCGGCGGGTGTTCGCGCAGGCGTACAAGACGGGCTACCACCTGCGCGCCTTCCCGCCGGAACTCGGCGGTCCGGGGCTGGCGCCGATGGACGGCTGGGTCGTCGGCGAGGAGATGGGCTGGGGGAACGGCGGGCTCTCGATCAGCCTTGGCGTGACCTCGATGCCGTTCCGGTTCGCGGCGATGACCGGCAACCCGGACCTGATGCGCGACGTCGTGCGTCCGTTCCTGGACGATACGGAGGGAAGGTACATCGGCTGCTGGTGCGCGACGGAGCCGCAGCACGGCTCGGACGCGATCCTGCATTCGGGCGCGGACTCGCGGCCGGACATCCACTTCGAGTGCATGGCGCGGCGTGTCGGTGACGAGTGGGAGATCAACGGACAGAAGTCGGCGTGGGTGTCGAACGGCACGATGGCGACGCACACGCTGGGGTTCTTCTGCGTGGAGCCGTCGCTAGGCATGGCGGGCACCGGCGTGGCGGTGGTGCCGCTGGACCTGCCCGGCGTCAGCCGCGGCAAGCCGCTGAACAAGCTGGGGCAGCGGGCGCTGAACCAGGGCGAGATCTTCTTCGACGGCGTCCGCATCCCGCGCCACTACATGCTGGTCGAGCCGGGCGTGTTCGGTTCGGCGACGGACGGGATCCTGGCGGGCGCGAACGCGGGCATGAGCACGACATTCTGCGGCGTCGCGCGGGCGGCGTTCGAGGAAGCGCTCGCGTACGCGCAGCAGCGCGTGCAGGGCGGCGTGCCGATCGCGTCGCACCAGCTCGTGCAACGACAGCTCTTCGACATGTTCACCCGGCTCGAAGCGGCGCGTGCGCTGTCGCGGCTGGCGACGAAGCGGTTGACGAGCGGCCAACCGACGACCCACTACTCGATCGCCGCGAAGACGTACTGCACGCAGACGGCGCTCGACCTGGCATCGGCGGCGATCCAGACCTTCGGCGGGCTCGGGCTGGCCAAGGGGATGCTCGTCGAGATGCTGTTCCGGGACGCGCGCGCGTCGTTGATCGAGGACGGCGCCAACGACGTGCTGGCGCTCGCCGGCGCCCGCTTCCTGCTACAGGACTGAGCGCCCGAGGCTGCCGCTTGCCACTCGTTATGTCTTCTACCAGCCCTGCCCGCCGGCGTTCCGTGTTCTGGCCGATCCGCGCCAGCGGCATTGCTGGCCCGCTTGACAAACATATGTTCTACTCTTATCCTGCACCCATCACCCAGGAATCCCAGCAGGAGCGGCGGCGATGCCAGACGTCATCTTCGAAGAGATCGCCTGCAAGAGCGCACTCAACCGCGTCCACGCGCCCGGCCTGCCCTTCCGCTGGACGCTGAACCCGTACCGCGGCTGCCAGCACGCCTGCACCTACTGCTTCGCCCGCGGCGCGCACGAGTTTCTCGGCTACGACGCCGGCAGGGACTTCGAGACGCGCATCGTCGTGAAGGTCAACGCGCCGGAGGCGCTGCGCCGCGACCTCGCGCGGCCGGGGTGGCGGCGCGAGCGGGTCGCCATCGGCACCGCGTGCGACCCGTACCAGCAGGCGGAGCTAAAGTACGGGCTCACGCACCGCATCCTGCGCGTCCTGCGCGAGTTCGCGAACCCCGCCAGCATCACCACGAAGTCGCCGCACGTCGTCCGTGACGCCGACCTGCTACAGGCGCTCTCCGCCGTCGCCGGCGTGACGGTCAACTTCAGCATCGCGACGCTCGACGAAGAGGTCTGGAAGCGCATCGAGCCGGCGACGGCCAGGCCCCGCAAGCGGCTGGAAGCGATGCGGCTGCTCTCCGAACGCGGCATCCAGTGCGGCGTGCTGCTCGCGCCGGTGCTACCGGGCCTGACCGACGACCCCGACGACCTGCGGCGGGTGGTCGAGGCGGCACAGGAGCACGGCGCCTCCTACATCCACGACAACGTCCTCCACCTGAAGCCCGGCACCAGGGAGTGGTTCATGCCGTTCCTGCGCGAGGCGTACCCGCACCTCTCGGAGCGGTACGCGGCGTACTATCGCGGGCCGTACGCGCCGGCGTCGTACACGCTGGAGGTGCACCGCACGATTGAGGCGCTCCGGCACGCCTACGGCCTCGCGTTGCCCTCCGAGGCACAGGACGCGACTGCCGGCCAACTACAACTGGCGATGTGACCGTTCGGGGCGACGGCGAGCTGAGAGGTCGGGGAAGGCCCGCACGCCGCCACAACCGCGCCCCCATTTTTCTTCAATCCGGCCGAGATACATTGCAATGAGGGTGCACGCTCGCCGATGCTGAGATAACGCGACGAGGCAAGCGCACGCGGACGCGCCCAGGCGCGCCGGCTCACGACCAGGAACGACGCCCATGGCACCCGCCGACGTGGCAGTTCGGACCATCGCCCCGACCATCGAGTTGCCCGCGATCGACGAGCGCTCGCCCGCGACGCTGGCGCCCGTGGCGGCGATGCGCGCCGCCACCATCAGCACGCTCGCGGGCGAGGTGATCACGCACGGTGTCGCCGAGCTGGCGGGCACGGCGGACGCCTGGACGGCGACCGTCGGCCACCTCGACCGGCCGGGCGCGATGGCGAACGCGTACTTCGCGGGCGGCATGCGCGAGGTCCTGCTGAGCCTCAACGACGGACGCGGGGCGCGGGCGCGCGTCGTCGGCACGAGCTTCGTGGCGGCGAGCGAGCGCATCTGCCAGCTTCGAGGCCTGGAGCCGCTCGCGCACGCCGCCTGACATCTGCGCGCCACCCGCGGCGCAGACGGTGGCCGGCGCTTCGCCTACAATGCTGGCGTGATCCACCTGCTCTACGGCAACGACGGCTACCGCGTCCGCCACGCGCTGCGCGCGATCCGCGCGCAGGCCGACGCCGGCGACGGGATGCTCGACGCGAACACCACCGTGCTCGATGGTGCCTCGCTGACGCCGGGCGAGCTGCTCGGGCACGCGCAGGCGGCCCCCTTCCTGGCGAGCGCGCGGCTGGTGATCGTCGAGGGGTTGCTCGCGCAGATCGGCGGCGGACGGCGGGGGCGGCGGGGGAAGAAGGCTGCAGACGGCGGCCCGCTGGCAGCGTGGGAGGCGGCAGCCGCGCAGCTCGCCGACCCGGCGACGATGCCGGCCAGCACAACGCTCGTCTTCGTCGAGGGAGAGCTGCCGAAGACCAACGCGGCGTTCCCAATCTTCGCGCCGATCGCACACGCCGTGCAGTACGACAAGCTTGCGAAGGACGAGCTGCCCGGCTGGGTCCAGCGCGCCGCGGACGCGCGCGGGCTACGGGTGGCGCCGCGCGCGCTGGCTGCCATCGTCCGGCTCACCGCCGGGGATCTATGGACGGCAGAGAACGAGCTGGACAAGCTGGCGGCCTACGCCGGCGGCGACGCCGTCGATGAGGACATGGTGATGCGCGTCGTGAGCGCGGCGCAGGAGGCACGCGTCTGGGACCTCAGCGATGCGGTCGTCGCGGGTGACGAACGTAAGGCGCTCGCGTCGATGCGGGCGCTGATCGAGGCAGGGGAGGCGGCGCCGCTGCTGATGTTCATGCTCGTCCGCCAGTACCGCCAGATCGCGATCGTGAAGGACATGCGCGAGCGCCGCGCCAGGCAGGACGAGATCGCACGGGTCACGGGCATCCCTGGCTTCCGCATCAACGCCGTGGCCACGCTGGCCTCGCGCTACACCTGGCCGCTGCTTCGCGAGGCGTACAGCGCGCTGCTCGATGCGGATCTAGCCGTGAAGCGCGGGCTGCGCGACGACGAGGCATCGCTGCAACTCGTCGTGCACGAGCTGTGCGCGCTGGCGCCGGGCGCGCGGCCGGCCGGCGGCTATCCCCGGCGCGCGGGCGCCGCCTCGGGCTGAAACATCGGGTTGAAGCACGCGGCGTGGTGCGCCTCCGCGACCTCCACGAGCGCGGGCCACGGCTCACTGCGACAGATGCTGATCGCCTTCGGGCAGCGCGGAAGGAACGCGCACTCGGGCGCCGTCGAGCCTGGTTCCGGCGGCGCGCCCCGGATCGGCGTCAGCCGCTCGTCCGGCCGGTCGACGCGCGGGCGTGCGGCCATGAGGCCGGCGCTGTAGGGGTGCCGGGGGCGCGCGAAGACGTCGGCCGCCGACGCCCGTTCGACGATCCGCCCGCCGTACATCACGGCCACGTCGTCGGCCATCCCTGCCACCACGCCGAGGTCGTGGGTGATGAGCACGATCGCGGCGCCGAGGTGCTCGCGGAGGCCGTCGAGGTCGCGCAGGACAACGGCCTGCTGGGTCACGTCGAGCGCCGAGGTCGGCTCGTCGGCGATGATCACCTTCGGGCGCAAGACCGTGGCGATTGCGATCATCACGCGCTGGCACATGCCGCCGGAGAGCTGGAAGGGGTAGGCATCGACGACCCGCTCGGGGTCGGCGAGCCGCTGCCGGCGCAGCGCCTCCAGGGTCATGCGCCGCGCCTCGCGCTTCGAGACCGCTGTGTGGGTACGGATCATCTCGTCGAGCTGCGAGCCGACGGTAAGCACGGGGTTCAGTCCGCTCGATGGGTCCTGGAAGATCATCGAGATCGCGCGCCCGCGGAGAGGGCGGAGGTCGCCGTCCTTCATCCCAAGCAGGTCGCGCCCCTCGAACAGCACGCGGCCGCCATCGATGCGGCCGGGCGAGGGGACGAGGCCGAGGGTGGCCAGTGCGATGGTCGTCTTCCCGCAGCCGCTCTCGCCCACGATCGCGAGGGTGCGGCCGGGCTCTACGCCGAAGCTCACGCCATCGACGGCGCGCACGGTGTGGTCGCGCCCGTGGTAGGAGACCCGGAGGTCTTCGACGCGAAGGATCTCGGCCATGGCTGCCCCGCGTGATGCTGCGGCGCTTCGCAGGCGGCGATGCGGCGGATCGAGTATAGCGGGCAGGCCGCCCGTCCCCGGTGGGCGACGAGACAGCGCGCCCCCTGGCACGGCCGGGCGCGCGGCTAGTCGCGGCGGCCGATTGTCGCCAGCACCCTGCCCTGCACCTCGACGTTATCCGCCTCGGTGAAGATCGGCTTCATGGTGCTGTTCGCGGGCTGCAGGCGCACGCGGTCGCCCTCGCGGTAGAACTTCTTGAGCGTGGCCTCGTTCTCGCGCTTGAGCCAGGCGGCGACCATGTCGCCGTCGTCGCAGGAGGACGTCTGTTCGAGGATGACGAGGTCGCCGTCGTTGACGAGCGCGTCGATCATCGACGTGCCGCGCACCTTGAGTGCGAAGACGTTGGTCTTGCCGCGCGTCAGCTCTTCGGTGGCGTCGAAGATGTTGTCGTAGTCGATGCTCTCCCACGTATCGGGGGATGGCACGGGAATCGGCTGGCCGGCGGCGATGGTGCCGATGATCGGGACGGGGACGGTGCGGGAGCGGCGGGAACCGCGGTCGAGCAGCTCGATGGCGCGCGAGACCTCGCGGTCGCGGCGGATGAAGCCGAGGCGTTCGAGCGCCTTGAGGTTGTAATCGACGACGGAGGTGGAGCTGATATCGCAGCCGACCTGGATATCGCGG
>JAKAMA010000072.1 GCA_021813085.1 Chloroflexota bacterium
CATTCCTTGACACTAGCCGGGGGCGATGCTAGATTCCCGCTTGATACGAGATTCACAAGCAGCGTTCCTCCAAGCCCAGCCGCCGTGACGCCGCGCTGGGCCTTCTGGTGCGCTACGGGGGCATCAGTTGGAATTGCTCTGGACGCTTCCTGTGCCGTGGGCGCCCGACGCCCTGGAACTCGTGTACGTGCTCGCCACCATTCTCATCTCGCTCGGGCTGATGGTGGCGTTCGGCGCCTGGTGGTCGCGCTAGGCAGGGGAGGTCTCCGATGGCGATGACGGAGCAGCCGAAGGGCCCGGGGCTGGGCGACTGGCTCTACGACAGACTCTTCCACAACTACATCTGGAGCTCCGTCTTCCGGTCCGGGTACCCGAACACGCCGCGCAACCAGATGCTGGCGATCGCGACGAACGTCTTCCTGCACCTGCACCCCACCCGGATCCACAAGACCCACGTGAAGATCACGCACACCTACTGCCTCGGCGGCCTGAGCTTCTTCATGTTCCTGGGCCTCACCGTCACCGGCGTGATGCTGATGTTCTACTACGTGCCCGACGTCAACCGCGCGTTCAACGACGTGCAGGCGCTCGAGACCAACGTCCGCTTCGGCATGTTGATCCGCAACCTGCACCGCTGGATGGCGCACGCGATGGTGCTGCTCGTGCTGATGCACATGATGCGCGTGTTCTACACCGGCGCCTACAAGCCGCCGCGCGAGTTCAACTGGGTTGTCGGCGTCATCCTGCTCGTGCTGACGCTGCTGCTGTCGTTCACCGGCTACCTGCTGCCGTGGGATCAGCTCGCGCTCTGGGCGATCACGGTGGGCACGAACATCGCCGGCGCCGCGCCGATCCTCGGCGGGCAGTCGCGGCTCGTGCTGATCGGCGGTTTCGATGTCGGCCCGAACGCCCTGATACGCTTCTACACGCTGCACGTCATCGCGCTGCCGCTGCTCGCAGCGATCTTCATGTCGGTGCACTTCTGGCGCATCCGCCGCGACGGCGGTCTGGCGCGGCCGCTCTAGCGCGCGGAGGGAGCGAACGATGGCGGTAGCAGCAGCACCACCCGGCAGCGCCCGCGAGAGCGTCCGCCTGAAGCGCGAGCGCGATCAGGAGGTGCTCGTCTGGCCGGATCTCGTCTTCATCGAGTTCATCGCAGCCGTCCTCTTCACGATCACGTTCGTGGTGCTGGCGACGTTCTTCAACGCGCCGCTGCTCAACAAGGCCAACCCGAACGTCACGCCGAACCCGTCGAAGGCCCCGTGGTACTTCATGAACCTGCAGGAGCTGCTCCTGCACATGGACAAGGGCCTCGCGGGCGTCATCGTGCCCACGATGCTCCTCATCGGCCTGATGGTGATCCCGTACGTCGACCGTGACAACGAGGGCCAGGGGACGTGGTTCGGGACGGTCAACTCCGTCCGCATCACCTTCTTCAGCTTCGTCTGGTCGGGCGTCTGGATCAGTTGGCTGATCCTCTGGGACAACGGCAGCCAGGTGCTGGTCTACCAGCACCTGCCGCAGCTCTGGGGGAGCAACGAGCGCCTGAAGTGGCTCGGCGACAAGAATCCGTTCAAGGGCTGGCCGGTCGAGGGCGTCCTCAAGCCGATCTGGGACTTCATCTTCCTGCCGAACCGGCTCGCGATCCGCGACACCTGGCACTGGAGCATGCCGGTGCCGTTCCAGCCGGGCGCCGGGCCGCATGACGGGCGCCTCGACTGGCCGAAGGACTTCACCCAGATCCCGATCCCCCTCAACGGCACCTGGGGCTGGAACTGGGGCGGCAAGCCGAACTGGATGCCGGGCTGGCTCCAGCACGTCTACCCGTACAACTCCGACTTCAGCCTGCCCGCCATCACCGCCGAGTGGATCGTGCCGATCATCGCCATGGTGGGTCTGCCCGCGCTGATGATCTACATCCTCCACAAGATCGGTTGGGCGCACACCGTGCGCGATGCCATGATCGCGCTCTTCACCGGCTTCATCGTCGTCTACTTCGCCCTGACGATCGTGGGCGCCGCCTTCCGTGGCAAGGGCCAGTCGCTCGTGCCGCCGTACCGCGTACCTAACCTCGAGACGGACCCCAGCATCCTGCGGCAAGTGGAGCCGCCGTCGTCGCACCTGGTGCTGGCCGATCCCCGGACACTCGTGAGTGCGCGTGATGGCTGAGGAAGGGACAAGAGAACTTCAATCGCCGCTTGGTACCCTGATGCTGATACCAGTAGAGCCGCCGCCGTCGGCGTCCCTGCTGGCCGATCCGCGGACTCTGGTGGGTGGACGTGATGGCTGACGAAGTGACCGAAACACCGCAGGCGCAAGGGGGCGAGCCGGAGCAGCGGGCCGCTGACCCCCCCCCGGCAAGCAGGCCTGTGCCCGCCCGCGCGGCGACCGGCGCGGTCGCGGCGACGCCCGGTGGCCACGCGATCGTCGTGGCGCAGCCGGCGCCCGTTGGCCCGGCCCTGCCGAAGGTGTCCCGTCGAGGCGTCCTGCGGATCGGCTTCTGGGCCGGTCTCGGTGTCATGCTGGCATCGATTGGCACGACCATCATCTATAGCCTTTACCCGGAACGCCGCCTGGTGCCTGGCGGCCAGCAGTTGTTCGGCACGAGCGAGGTCAGCCCCTTCGGGAGCCAGATCAGCGTGGGCCCCGTCAGCCAATTCGAGGAGGGGAAGCCTGTGCACAACCTCGACGCGCGGGCCTGGATCATGAAGTTCGACAAGCGCCACGCGGACATCGAGAATCAGGCCGGCAATCACGTCAAGCCGGGGGCCATCCTCGCGCTCTACCAGAAGTGCCCGCACCTCGGTTGCACCGTCCCCTGGCGCGCGGACTTCACCTGGACCGACGACCGCCCCGGTGTGAACCAGACCTACTCGGGATGGTTCCGCTGCCCGTGCCACGGCTCGACCTACACCTTTGGCGGCGTGCGCGTCTTCGGTCCCGCGCCACGTTCGATGGACACCTTCGCGATCGCGGTCGCGAACGGCAACCTCGTGGTCGATACGGGCAAGATCACACTCGGTGACACGCATGACCCCAACCGGGCGATCATGCTATGAGCATTGAAGCATTGCTGCACCTCGTCGTCCGGACGGGCGGCCTGAAGGCAACGAGATGAACACAAGCAAGCAGATCAACATCATGATCCTGCTCGTCTTCGCGGCGGTGATCGCAGCCGGCGCGTACACGATCTGGGACCCGCATCGCGCCAGCGAAGCGAGGACCCGGCAGCTCGAACTGACGCTGGACCGCGGCGCCTACCTGTTCGCCCAGAACTGCCGCGCCTGCCATGGGGACGCAGGCGAAGGCGGCGCCAAGGGGAACCGGCTCGTGCTCGCGCCGCCGCTGAACCGCCTCGACCTCCAGGGGCGCAAGACGGCGGGCGGTCCCGTCGACCTGGCCGCGCAGAACGCGGCGTACAAGCTCGTCTTCAACACGATCACCTGTGGCCGCGTCGGCAAGGCGATGCCGACGTGGGGGGACACCCAGGGCGGACCGCTCAATGCCGAACAGATCACGGACCTCACGATCTTCATTACGAACGGCACCGCCTGGGGCACGGCGGAGAAGTACGCGAACGAGCTCAGCAACACGAGTCACCTGACGCTGACGAAGGCCCTTGACAGCACATCGACCGTGGTCGCGATCAGCAACGTGACGCCCCTCGCGAAGGACACGTACATCAAGATCGACAACGAGCTGATGGACGTGACGGCGGTCGACAAGAGCGCCGGCACCGTGACCGTGCAGCGGCCGAGCGGCAACACGAAGGCGGCCGCGCACAAGGCTGGCGCCGAGGTGCTCGTCGAGCCGCCGATTCTCGACCCGGCCAAGGCTTCCATCACGCAGCCGGCCTGCGGCCAGTTGCTGCCGCCGGCCGTACCGACCACGACCGGCCCGGCTGGCACGCCGACCGCCGTCCCGACGCCCGCCGCCAACGCGCAGCAGATCACCATCGTCGGCGAGAACATCCTGTTCGACAAGACGGCCATCACCGCCAACGCGAGCGCGCCGATCACGATCACGTTCGACAACAAGGACGCTGGCGTGCCGCACAACATCCAGTTCTTCAACGGCAACAGCAACACGGCACCGAGCATCGGCATGACAGAGATCGCGACGGGGCCGGTGACGCAGACGCTGAATCTGGGTACGCTGAAGCCGGGAAGCTATTACTACCAGTGCGACGTGCACCCGACGACGATGTACGGCACCTTGACGGTCCAGTGACCATGCTTGACGCGCGGAAGCATGCAAACCTAGACTTGGATCGCGGGCGCGCCGTTCCGGAGCGCCTCGCGCCGTCGAACGGAGGGACGTGGTGGCGAACCAGGTAGGCAAGCGGTACCAGTGCAGCAAGTGCAACTCCGAGATGATCGTCACGAAGGCGGGCGATGGCCAGTTGGCCTGCTGCGGCCAGCCGATGCAGCAGAAGAACTAGGAGTAGCCGGGCATGCCGAACCAGTTGGGCAAGCGATTCCAGTGCGAGGTCTGTGGGACCGAGGTCCTCTGCATCAAGCCGGGCGAAGGTCAGGTCGCGTGCTGCGCCGTGCCGATGCAGCTCCAGCAGCCGAAGGTACTGCCCTCCGCCGACTGACCGTTTGCCGTCTCGTTGGGACCTGTTGGCGACGGCCGCGAGGCCGTCGCGTTGCGGCTGAGGGCGCGCGGCCCCCGGGCCGATGACCGGCACGCTGTTCGACAACGCCCGTGTCCTGACGATGGACCCCGCGCGTCCGCGTGCGACGGCCGTGCTCGTGCGCGATGGCGCGGTCGCGGCGGTGGGCGGTGACGCGCTCGCGGCATCGCCGGGCGCACGGCACATCGACTGCGCGGGCAGCGTGCTCGCACCGGCGTTCATCGATGCGCACTGCCACCTGCTTGCTACGGCCGCGCGCACGTGTTCGGTCGACTGCTCGCCCGCGGCCGTCCGCTCGATCGCCGGCATCCAGGCGCGTCTGCGCGAGGCGGCCGCGGGCAGGCGGCCCGGCGCCTGGATCCGCGCCGTCGGCTACGACGAGTCGCGCCTCGAAGAGTGCCGCCATCCGACCCGCCGCGACCTCGATGCGGCCGCACCGCTGCATCCCGTGCGGCTGTTGCATCGCAGCGGGCACGCGGTCGTCCTGAACACGCCCGCCCTGCGCCTGGCCGGCATCGCCGCCGATACGCCGGAACCCCCCGGCGGCGTGATCGAGCGCTTCGCCGACGATGGCGAGCCATCGGGCCTGCTGCTCGAGATGGGCGACGCCGTCGACCGCGTCGTGCCGCCGCTGCCGTACGAAGAGCTGGCGTCCGCCGTCGATGCTGTCGCGCACACGTTCCTCGCTGCCGGCGTCACCGCGATCTGCGACGCCACACACACGAACGGCGCGCGCGAGTGGGACCTGTTCGCGCGCCTGCAGGCGGAGGGCCGTCTCCCGCTCGACGTCACGCTCATGGAGGGTGCCGGGTGCGCGGGAGAGATGCCCGAGACGCCGCTGCCGCACCTCCGCCGCGGCCACGTGAAGGTCATGCTGAGCGAAGCCGGCGGGCTGACTCCGGACGAGTCGGAGCTGGCGCGCATCGTCGTTGACCTGCACGCGCGCGGGCGTGACGTTGCCGTGCACGCTGTGGAGGAGCGCGCGGTGGCCGCGGCGATCGCGGCGATCGAGGCGGCCGTGCGCGACATGCCGCGGCCGCACCGCCACCGCATCGAGCACGCGGCGCTGGTGCCGCGCGGCGGGGCGGCGCGCATGGCCCGCGCCGGCATCAGCGTCGTCACCCAGCCCGCGTTCCTGTACCACAGCGGCGACCGCTACCTGCGCGAGGTGCCGCAGGAGAAGCACGCCCGCCTGTACCCGGTCGGCTCGCTGGCGCGGGCGGGGGTGCGCGTCGCCGCGAGCACGGACGCGCCGGTCGTGCCGGCGTCGCCGCTCGAGGGCGTGCGCGCGGCGGTGGAGCGGCGCACGTCGTCGGGGGCGACCGTCGGGCCGGGGCAGGCGGTGTCGCTGCGGCGGGCGCTGGCGATGTGGACGCGCGCTGCCGCCGAGGTGTGCGGCGTCGCGACGCGCGGCCGGATCGCTCCCGGCGCGGCCGCGGACTTCGTGCTGCTCAGCGAGGCTTCCGAGCGTGCGGAGGCCGTCGCCACCTATGTGCGGGGAGAGCTCGTTGCTCCCTCGCCCGTTGAACGTCCCGATCTTCGCGCCTGAGGGCGCCGCATCGTCGGCGGTCGCGAGTCAAGTTGACAGCCGATTGACCGCACCGATATACTCCCGACCGTAAACAGGCGACGAAGCGCGGCAGTAGGGCCGAATGCGCCTCGAAGCGAGCCGGTGATGGTGGAAGACCGGCAGGGCGGGCGGGCCGAACTCAGCGTGGAGCCGCCGGGGTGAACATCGACTAGCCCCGGCCGGGTCGCGACCGTTATCGCGCTCCGAGAGGCCTTCGCCACGGCGAGGGCAAGAAGGGTGGCACCGCGGGCCATGACCCGTCCCTTTGTGGGCGGGTTTTTTCGTCCCCGGCGCTGCGAGGCTCTGATGCCGACGTCGCTGCATACGGCTCCCGTCCTGGAGGTCACACCGGCCTCGGTGCGCCGCGCCCCGCGGACGCGCCGCGGCCGCGGCGTAGCCCTGCCTCTGCGCGTCGCGCGCGGCCTACTGTTCGCGGGCCTGCTCCCCGGCGCGCTCCTCTCCCTCTAGCGTCCCCTGGCCCGCCACGGGATCGCGGGGGACCGCCAGCCACCAAGCAGACAACACCGCCCGCCCGCGCGGGCAGAGATCAGGAGCGACGAAATGACCAGGATGAAGGGCGCAGAGATCATCATGGAGTGCCTCCGCAAGGAGGGAGTCGAGATCATCTTCGGCTACCCCGGCGGCGCCAACCTCCCGATGTACGACGCGCTGCACAAGTACCCCGATATCCGCCACGTGCTCGTGCGGCACGAGCAGGGTGCGGCGCACGCCGCCGATGCCTACGCCCGCGTCAGCGGCAAGGCCGGCGTCTGCTGGGCGACGTCCGGCCCCGGCGCCACCAACCTCGTCACCGGCATCGCCAACGCCTGGATGGACTCCGTGCCGCTGGTGTGCATCACCGGCCAGGTGGTCTCGTGGCTGCTCGGTCGCGACGGCTTCCAGGAGGCGGACATCACCGGCATCACGATCCCGATCACGAAGCACAACACGATCGTGCTCGACGTCGAGGACATCGCACCGGCGATCGCCGAGGCGTTCCACATCGCGACGACGGGCCGGCCGGGCCCGGTGCTCGTCGACATCCCGCGCGACGTGCAGCAGGCGGTCTGCGAGTTCGAGTACCCCGAGAAGGTGGAGCTGGCCGGCTACCAGCCGACGGTCGTGGGCCATCCGCAGCAGGTGAAGAAGGCGGCGCAGCTCATCGCCGAGTCGGAACGGCCGCTGATCCTCGCCGGGCACGGCGTCGTCATCGCGCGCGCCGCCGACGCGCTGCGGGAGGTCGCGGAGAAGGCGCAGATCCCGGTGATCACGACGCTGCTTGGCATCGGCGGCTTCCCCGGCTCGCACGAGCTGTATCAGGGGATGCCGGGCATGCATGGCATGTACTGGAACAACATCGCGATCCAGGAGGCGGACCTGGTGATCGCCGCGGGCATGCGGTTCGACGACCGCGTGACGGGCGCGCTGAAGGACTTCGCCCCGCACGCCAGGATCGTCCACATCGACGTCGACCCGGCCGAGATCGGCAAGAACGTGAAGACGATGGTGCCGATCGTCGGCGACGTGAAGAACGTGCTCCAGCAGTTGGCCACGCAGATCGCGCCGGCGCGGCACGATGCCTGGCGCCAGCGGCTCGCCGACCTGCGGCGCGACCACCCGTCGATCGCCATCCCGGAGACGGACCGGTTGCTGCCACAGTACGTGATCAAGAAGATCTACGAGCTGTCGGGTCCGAAGGCGTACTACGCGACGGGCGTCGGGCAGCACCAGATGTGGGCGGCACAGTTCTTCTGGGGCGACAATCCGTACTCATTCGTGACGTCGGGTGGTCTCGGGACGATGGGCTTCGAGGTGCCGGCGGCGATCGGCGTCCAGTTCGCCCGCCCTCTCGACACGGTGTGGGCGATCTGCGGCGATGGCGGATTCCAGATGACGATGGAGGAGCTGGCGCTCTGCACGGAGTACGAGCTGCCGGTGAAGTTCGCCATCATCAACAACAACTACCTGGGCATGGTCCGGCAGTGGCAGGACAAGTTTTACGCGGGCAACAAGCAGTCGGTGCGCATGTTCCAGCCGGACTTCGTGAAGCTCGCGGAGGCGATGGGCATCACGGGCATGCGCGTCAGCGACAAGGCGCAGGTCGCGTCCTCGATCGAGGCGGCGCTGCGCCACCCGGGCGCCGTGCTGCTCGACTTCCAGGTGGAGGACGTCGAGGACTGCTACCCGATGATGCCGCCGGGCGTCAGCCTCTCGGACACCATCGACCAGCCGCGCATCGAGCAGCCGGAGTACGCCCGATGAGCGGCCGCGTGCACACGATCGTCGCGCTCGTCGAGAACCGCCCCGGCGTGCTCAACAAGATCGCCAGCAAGTGGCGGCAGCGCGCGTTCAACCTCGAGAGCCTGACCGTCGGGCCGAGCGAAGTGCCCGGCCTCTCCCGCATGACCTTCACGGTCGATGGTGCGGCGCACGACATCGAGCAGGTCACCAAGCAACTCTACAAGGTGATCGAGGTGGTGAAGATCACCGACGTCACGGACCAGGGCACGGTGGCGCGCGAGCTGGCGCTGATCAAGGTCGCCGCGACGAAGGAGAGCCGGAGCGCGATCATCGAGATTGTGGATGTGTTCCGTGCGAAGGTCGTCGATGTCTCGCCGGACTCGCTCGTGATCGAGACGACGGGCACGGAGGACAAGATCGATGCGATCGTCGCGATGCTGA
>JAKAMA010000073.1 GCA_021813085.1 Chloroflexota bacterium
GCCGTGCTCGCGCGCGAGGTCCTGCAGCGGCGTGCCGGCGTCCGTGACCGCGACGAAGTTCTCACCCGCGCGGGCGCCCCGTTCCGCGGCCACCAGCTCGTGGAAACGCGCGAAGAGGCAGTTGGGCTCGGTCGTCGTGCCGGACTTCGAGGAGACGAAGAAGAGCGTCCGCGCGGGGTTGATGTGCCGCGTCACCGACGCGATCGTCGCCGGGTCGGTGGTGTCGAGCACGTAGAGCCGCGGCCAGCCGTGCGCATGCGGGATGCTCCCGCGGAGCACCTCGGGCGCGAGGGAGCTGCCGCCCATGCCCAGCAACACGCAGGCGTCGAAGTGGCCGCGCACGTCCTCACCGAACGCCCGCAGCTCCGGGACGTGATCGCGCATCTGCGCCGCGACCTCGAGCCAGCCGAGGCGGTTCGAGACCGACGCCTGGCGGGCGGCATCGCCTCCCCAGAACGTCGCGTCGCGCTGCCAGATGCGTCCGGGCGCGCCGTCGTCCGCGAGTTGCGTCAGCCGCTGCTCGACGCCCGCCGCGTACGCGCCCAGCTCGAACTTCATGCGGCGCCGGCCCTCTGCTTGATCCGCTCCGCCTTCGCCGCCGTCGTCGCGCGGATCTGGTCGAACGACTTCGCGAACGCCTCGACGCCCTCTCGCTGCAGCTCGTCGGTGATCTCCTTCAGCGAGATGCCCGCGGATTCCAGGCTGGCGAGCACGCGCATCGCGCCATCATAGTCCTCATCGATGGTGCGCCGCACAACGCCGTGGTCGCGGAAGGCGTCGATGGTCTGCGGGGGCATCGTGTTGACGGTGTCGGGGCCAATCAGCTCGTCGATGTACTTGACATCGCTGTACTTCGGATTCTTGGTGCCGGTGCTCGCCCAGAGCGGACGCTGGAGCTTCGCGCCCTTCGCTTCGAGCTTCCGGTAGCGCTCGCCGCCGAAGACCTCGCGGAACCGGTGGTACGCGAGCTTCGCGTTCGCCACGGCGACGCTGCCGAGCAGTCCGCCCAGCCTCTGCCGCTCGGCGTCCGTCTTCGCCGCGGCGATCCTCGACTCGAGGCGCTTGTCCGCGTTCGTGTCGACGCGGCTGACGAAGAAGCTGGCGACAGAGTTGACGTCGCGGAGGTCGAGCCCCTCGGCAACGCGCCGCTCGAGCGCCCGCAGGTAGGCCTCCATCACACGCTCGTGGTACTCGACCGCGAACAGCAGCGTGATGTTGATGTTGACGCCGGCGGCGAGACACTCCTCGATCGCCGGCAGGCCCTGATCCGTCGCGGGAATCTTGACGAGCAGGTTCGGGCGGTCGATCTCACGCCACCAGCGCTTCGCCTCATCGATCGTCTCCTGCGTCCGGAACGCGTTCTCTGGCGAGACCTCGATGCTGACGAAGCCATCGGCCCGGCCCGACGCGTCGAACACCGGCCGCAGGACGTCGCACGCATGGCGGATGTCGGTGATGGCGATCTTTTCGAAGAGGTCGTGCTCGGGCACGCCATCCCGCACGAGCTGCGCGATCTGCGCGTCGTAGTCTTCGCCGGCGTCGATCGCCTTCTCGAAGATCGTCGGGTTGGCCGTGACGCCGCGGATGCCGTCCCGCTCGACGTAGCGCCTGAGCCCGCCGTCGTCGAGCATGTTGCGGCGGATGAAGTCGAGCCACGGAGACTGGCGCTCCTTCTGATACAGCTCGATCATGGGATTAGCCATCGACCTTCTCCTTTGCTTTCGCGAATCGCGCCTCGATGGCGAGCACTTTCTTCAGCCGGCGCACGTGCCGCTCCGCTCCCGAGAACTCCGCACGCACGAACGCATCCACCAGCTCCAGTGCCAGCGCGGGACCGATGACCCGCGCGCCGAGCGTCAGCACGTTCATGTCGTCGTGCTCGACGCCCTGGTGCGCGGAGTACGTGTCGTGGCAGACGGCGGCGCGGATGCCCGGCATCTTGTTGGCCGCCACCGACGCTCCGACGCCGCTGCCGCAGATCAGCACCGCACGCTGGGCGCGGCCGCTGCGGACGGCGTCACCCGCCGCCTCGGCGTAGTCGGGGTAGTCGACGGGCGCCTCGCTGTCCGTGCCCAAATCCAGCACCTCGTGGCCGAGCCGCCGCAGCTCGTCGATGATCGGCTGTTTCAGCGGAAACCCCGCGTGGTCCGTCGCGACGGCGATGCGCATCAGCGCCTCGCTCCGCTGAACTGCTCGACGAGCGCGAGCGTCCGCCGCGCGACCTCCTCCGGCGTGAAGCCCAGGTTGCGCAGCACCGTTGCCCCCGGCGCCGAAGCGCCGAAGCGGCCGTCGATACCGATCGCGTCCCCGTCGTCGCCAACCCAGCGCCGCCAACCGAGCGTCACGCCGGCTTCGACGGAGACGCGCGCCCGCACATCGGGCGGCAGCACCTCGTCGCGGTACGCCTGCTCCTGCGCCTCGAAGAAGCTCCAGCACGGCATGCTGACGACGCGCGCCCGCACGTCGCGGCCGGCGAGCTGCGCCTGCGCCTCGACGGCGAGGCTCACCTCCGAGCCGGTGGCGATGATGACCGCGTCGGGCCGGCCCGTGCCCGGCGCCTCGCTGACGACGTAAGCGCCGCGCAGCAGCCCGCGCGCGCCGCCGTCCACGGTGCCCGCCAGGTGCGGCAGCGCCTGCCGCGAGAGCGCAAGCAGCGTCGGGCCGCGGCGGTTCTCCACGGCCGCCTTCCACGCCATCACGGTCTCGTTGGCGTCGGCCGGGCGGATCAGCGTCAGATGCGGCATCGCCCGCAGCGCCATCAGGTGCTCGATGGGCTGGTGCGTGGGACCATCCTCGCCGAGGGCGACACTGTCGTGCGTGAAGACGAGGACCGGGCTGTAGCCGCTGAGCGCGGCAAGGCGGATCGACGGGCGGCAGTAGTCGGAGAACACGAGGAAGGTGGCGCCAAATGGCACCACGCCGCCGTGTGCCGACATGCCATTGAGCGCGCCGACCATGCCGTGCTCGCGGACGCCGAAGTAGATGTTGCGCCCGGCCGGCGTCTCGGCCGACATGACGCCCAGATCGTGCAGATCCGTGTTGTTCGACTCGCCGAGGTCCGCCGAGCCGCCGATCAGCAGCGGCAGCCGGCCGGCAATGGCGTTGAGCGCTGCACCGGACGCGACGCGCGTGGCGAGCGGCTTGTCGCCCGGCGCGTACGACGGCAGCGCGGCGTCCCAGCCGTCCGGCAGCTCGCCGGCGAGGGCGCGGCGAAGGGCGGCCGCATCGGCCGGGTACGCCTTCGCGTAGGCGTCCATGCGCGCTTCCCAGTCGCGCTGCCGCTGCGCGCCGCGGTCGCGCGCCAGGCGGAAGTGCGCCAGCGCCTCATCCGGCACGTAGAAGCTCTTGTCTTCGGGCCAGGCGTAGGCGCGCTTCGCGAGCGCGACCTCCTCCTCGCCGAGCGGCGAGCCGTGCGCCTTGCTCGTGTCCTGCTTGTGCGGGCTGCCGTAGCCGATGTGCGTGTGGGCGACGATGATCGACGGCCGCTCGGCGTCCTGCTGCGCGAGGCGCAGCGCCGATTCCACCTGCTGCGCGTCCATGCCGTCGATGCGCTGGACCTGCCAGCCGTACGCCTCGAAGCGCGTGGCGAGGTCCTCGGTGAAGGCGAGCGACGTCGGGCCGTCGAGCGAGACGAGGTTCGAGTCGTACAGGCAGATCAGCTTGCTGAGCCGCTGATGCCCGGCGAGCGAGGCTGCCTCGTGAGAAATACCCTCCATCAGGTCGCCGTCGCTCGCGAGGACGTAGGTGTAATGGTCGATCACCGCGTGGCCGGGGCGGTTGAACGTCGCTGCCAGGAAGCGCTCGGCGATCGCCATACCGACGCTGTTGGCGAACCCCTGCCCGAGCGGCCCCGTTGTCACCTCGATGCCTGGAATCAGGCCCCGCTCCGGGTGCCCGGCCGTCGGGCTGCCCCACTGCCGGAAGCTCTTGATATCGTCGATTGTGATCCCCTCGTATCCGGTCAGGTACAGCATGCTGTAGAGCAGCATCGATGCGTGCCCGGCGGAGAGGATGAATCGGTCGCGGTCGGGCCACGCGGGGTCCGCCGGGTTGTGCTTCAGGAAGCGGTCCCAGAGCACATACGCCAGGGTCGCGGCGCCCATCGGCATGCCGGGGTGACCGGAGTTGGCCTTCTGCACGGCGTCGATGGAGAGCGTGCGGATCGTGTTCACGCAGAGGTCGTCAAGCTTGGGGTCGGTCATGCGGCGCCCTTTCGGCAACTGCGGCGGCGGGTTGGGCGGTGCGCCGGGGACAGGGGGTGGACGCGCGATGATGCCGGGGGAAGCCCGGGGGCGCGCGTGCGGGCTCGCGGGGCCGGGGCGTCGGGCATCATGCCTCTTTTCGCGTACGAGTTCTGCAACCAGTATAGCGCGGAGGTGCGCGCATCTGGGCGCGCGGTTATGTCGCGCGTGTTGCGCCCGCGGCGATCGATTCCCTCAAGGCGGATGTTGGAGGATCGATAGATCCCGTGCGCGACGCACGCCGGCGGGCGGCGTCAGCCAAACTTGCTGCTGATGGCTGACTGGATGACCGAGAGCAGGATGATCGCGATCATCGGCGAGAGGTCGATGCCGAGGTGCGGCATGAAGCGGCGGATGGGCTCCAGGATCGGCTCGGTGATGGCGTTCAGCGCTTCGATCAGCGGGTTGCGGGGATCCATGTTGAACCAGCTCAGGATCGCCCGCACGAAGATGGCGATGATCAGGAGTGTGATCACCAGGCTCACCGCATAGGCGATGGGATTCGTGCCGCTATACGTTCCCAGACCGAACACTCAGGCCCCCAGCTCGCGTGACCGCTCGTAGGCCGCCATCACTGCTTCCATGATAGCGCCCCGGATGCCCGCGTTCTCCAGGGCGATGATGCCGGCCGCCGTCGTCCCCGCCGGCGACGTCACCTCGTTGCGCAGCACGGCCGGGTGCTTTCCCGTCGCCTCCGCGTACTTCGCCGAGCCGATGAACGTCTGGAGCGCCAGCACCTCCGCGACCTCGCGCTTGAAGCCCACCTGCACGCCGGCGTCGATGAACGCCTCGATCAGCAGGAACACGAACCCCGGCCCGCTGCCCGAAAGCGCGGTCGCCATGTCCAGGTAGCTCTCGTCGTCGACATGGATCTCGCGGCCCATGGCGCCGAGGATCGCCGCCACGCAGTCGCGCGCGGGGCCATCGACCTCCGGCGTCGCCGTCCAGACGCTCATCCCCTGCCCGATGGAGGCGGGCGTGTTCGGCATCACCCGCACGATGGCGGCGTGGCTCAGCATGTGCGCGATACGCGCGATGGGAACGCCCGCCATGATCGAGAGGATCGTCTGCTCACGGCGGAAGCGTCCCTCGACGCGGTGCGCGGTGCGGGAGAACTCCTGCGGTTTGACGGCGAAGATCACCAGCTCACTCGCATCGACGACCTGCGTGAGGTCCGTGGTCGTGCGCACGCCGTAGCGGCTGTTCGCGGCGGCGCAGCGGTCGTCGTTGACCTCCGCGACGAACACATCCTCAGGCGCGACGACAGCCTTGCCCAGCGTCGCGCTCAGCATGGCCTCGCCCATGAACCCGCAACCGACCAGCCCGACCTTCACAACTCCCCCTCCGCGCCCGCCGCGGCAAGGCGCTCGCCGAAGATGGCACGTCCGACGCGCACGAGCGTCGCCCCCTCTTGGACCGCGACCTCGAAGTCGTCCGTCATGCCCATCGACAGCTCGCGTAAGCCGAGTGCATCGCGCAGCAGGCGGAGCCGCCGGAACACCGGACGCACGTCCTCGGGATTGTCGGCGCGCGGCGCGACGGTCATCAGCCCCGCCAGATCGACGTTTGGCAGACGTGCGATGCGTTCAGCGAGCGCCGCGGCGGCAGCGGGGTCCGCACCGTGCTTCGACGCCTCCCCCGCCATGTTGACCTGCAGCAACACGCGCGCCGGGCGCCGCGCTGTGCGGCTGATCACCGCCGCGAGACGCTCCGAATCGACGCCGTGGAGTATAGCAAAGAGCCCGAGCGCGGCCCGGACCTTGTTCGTTTGCAGGTGCCCGACGAGGTGCCAGGCCGGCGAGATGCCGGCAGCACGCAATGTATCGATCTTCTGCGCCGCCTCCTGCACGCGGTTCTCGCCGAAATCGCGCAGGCCGGCAGCGTGCGCGGCCGCGATCGTCGCGGCGCCGCGGGTCTTCGACACGCCGATGAGCGTCACCGCGCCCGGGTCGCGGCCGGCGCGGGCGCATGCGGCTTCGATGCGCGCGCGCACGGCGGCGATACGCGCCGCCAGCTCACGGCGCTGTGCCGCGTCGCCGGCCGGGAGCGCCGCCGCGGTCATGCGGCCGCCAGCGGCAGCCTGACGGCGACGCTGCTGCCCTTGCCCAGCTCGCTCTTGAACTGCAACGAGCCGCCGTGGGCATGCATGATCTCGCGGGCGATCGAGAGGCCGAGGCCGGCGCCGCCAAGCGCCCGCGAGCGCGCCTTGTCGACGCGGTAAAAGCGGTCGAAGAGCCGCGGGATCTCGTCCGCCGCCACGCCGACGCCGGTATCGTCGACCGTGACGACGGCATCGCCCCTCTCCCGGTAGGCACGGAGCGTCACGCGGCCGCCCCTCGGCGTGTACTTGACGGCGTTATCGAGGACGATCAGCAGCACCTCGCGCAGGCGCTCGCCATCGGCGCGTACCATCAACACACCATCGAACGCCGTGTCGAACGCGAGGCCCGCGTCGGCGGCGAGCGTCGCGGCGGCACGGGCCGCGCTGCGCGCCAGCTCGCCAAGGTCGACGGGTGCGAGCACGAGCGCGATGCCGTCCTGGTCGCTGCCGGCGAGGAGCAGCAGGTCGTCGAGCAGGCGCGTCATGTACTTCGACTCCTGCACGATGTCGTCGACAGCCTCATCGGCCGGCGTCAGCGCGGACAGCGTCTCTGCATTGGTGCGGATCACGGTGAGGGGGGTCCGGAGCTCGTGCGACGCATCGGCGACGAACTCGCGCTGGCGCTGGAAGCTCCGGCGCACCGGCCGGATGGCGATGCCAGCGACGACCAGGCCGCCCAGCGTCGCCAGCACGAGTCCGGCGAGACCGCCGCTCGCCATGACGACCGCGAGCGTCCGCAGCGAGTGGTCGCGCGCCTCGAGCGACTTGCCGCCCTGCACAAAGCCATCGAGCGCGCCGGTCCTGGTGTAGATCGCGACGGTATGGATGCGCAGGTCATGGCCATCGATCGTCGCCGAGCGCCAGTCCTGGCCCGCCTGGCGCGCGTGGACGATCGCCGCCTGGTCAGGCAAGCCGCCGACGGGCACGTCGCCCGGGTTGGCGGCGATGGAGCCGTCAGGGTTGACGAGCAGGATAAAGACGTCGGCGGAACCACCGAGCGCCGCGTGGGCGAGCACCGCGCGGACTTCATCCGCACCGAGGCCGATGCCACCTCCGCTGGCCGGCTCTGTCGCCTCGACCTTCGTCAGCGACGCCTGGGCCTGGCCGGTCACTGCCGCGACGGCGTTGTCCACCTCGTCGGACAGCCGGCGGTCAACCCAGAAGAAGACGCTGACGCCGATGACGACGAACACCACCGTGAACGCCAGGACGTACCACGCGGTGAGCCGCCAGCGGAGGGCTTCGAACATCTACGCCTTGAGCGTGTACCCCACGCCACGCACGGTGCGGATGAGCTGCGTCTTGAACCCCCGGTCCACCTTGTTGCGCAGGTAGTGGACGTAGATGTCCACGACGTTGCTCGCGAAATCGCGATCGTACTGCCAGACATGGTCGAGGATCTGCGCGCGCGTGAGCACCTGGCCCTGGTGGCGCAGCATCAACTCCAGGAGCTGGAACTCCTTCACCGTCAGCTCGATCTCCTGGCCGTTGCGGATCGCGCTGTGCTTCGAGATGTCGAGCACGAGGTCGCCGGCACGCAGGTGGCCGTTCCCGCTCGCCGCGCGCGCTCCGCGGCGCCCGAGCGCCCGTACGCGGGCCAGCAGCTCGGCGACGGCGAACGGCTTCACCATGTAGTCGTCCGCACCCGCATCGAGCCCCTTGACGCGGTCCGTGATGTCGGTGCGCGCGGTCAGCATCAGCACGGGCATATCCGAGCCCGCACTGCGCAACTGGCGGGAGACATCGAACCCATCCACCTCCGGCAGCATCACGTCCAGAATCAGCACGTCGTAGGTGTCGTGGCGGGCCGCATCGAGGGCGTTACGGCCGTTCCCCACAATCTTGACGCTGTGCGACTCCTCCTCGAACACGCGCTTGATGGCGCGGGCGAGGCGCAGGTCATCTTCGGCAACCAGAATCTTCATCGGTCACACCTCCTGGTGACCATTCTATTCGAATCACATTGGAATACCATTGATAACACGTTAACCTTTGGCCCGCAATCGCCGGGTCCCGCCTTCGACCACGCGGACAGCAATCCGCGGGACGTGCGTTTCGTCGAACTCCCGGAAGCGCGCCGGCCCGAGGGCGGCCAGTTCCTCGCGCACGGCGGCGATGTCGGCGGCGAGGGCGGCGGTCTGCACGCCCAGCCGCTCCGGGAGGAACTCCCGCAGCTTCGCCTCCGAGGCGTCGAGCAGTTTGACCACGCCCTCGTACTCGCCGCGTACCAGGTGCACGAACGCCGCGGCCAACTGGATGATCGCCTGCAGGAGCTGCCGCTCTGGCCACGGCGTCACCATCCAGAGCGTCTCAAGCGTCTCGTGCGAGGCGAAGTAGTAGCCGTCGTTGTACTCCTCGATCGCCCGGTGGAGCTCGCCGAGCCTCGCTGTGAGCTGCTCGGGCGTCAGCAGCGGCTGGTTGCGAAACGGCACCTGCGCCACAGCACTCCTCTCGGTCCGGAGACCAGGCGCCTCTCCCCTGTGCCCAGAGGCGGCGCGCGGATATTGTATCGCCCGGGAGTCCAGTGCCAGACAGCGAA
>JAKAMA010000074.1 GCA_021813085.1 Chloroflexota bacterium
CCTGCCGTTCTCCAGCCAGAAGGTGCACGAGTATCTCGGCCTCTCCGGCGGCATCGAGGACGCCGGCTGGGAGGCGCGCCTGCCACAGCCCGGCGCCACGCTCGGCGCGGCGGAGCCCTTGTTCAGAAAGTTCGAAACGCCCGAGGGGGAGGCGCGCCTTTCGGCGTAAGCATGCGCCTTGTCGACACCCACAGCCACATCCACGACCCGGAGTTCGGCCGCGGCCCCGCCGACGCCGACGCCGCCGTCGCGCGCGCCCAGGCGGCGGGCGTGACGCTGATCGTCACGCTCGGCGTCGACCGCGCCGATAGCGAAGCGGCCGTCGCGCTCGCAGGACGCCACCCCGGCGCCGTCCTGGCCGCTGTCGGCGTCCACCCGCACGCGGCGAAGGACGCCGGAGACGACGACCTCGACGCGCTCGAGGCGCTGGCGCGCGACCCGCGCGTCGCGCTCATCGGCGAGATCGGCCTGGACTTCTATCGCAACCTCTCGCCGCGCGACGACCAGATGCGCGTGATGCGCCGGCAGCTCGACACCGCGCGCCGCGTCGCGAAGCCCGTCGCCGTCCACGCGCGCGAGGCCCACGACGAGGTCTTGCCATTGCTCGCCGCGTGGTCGCGCGAGATGGGCGGACGGCTCCCCGGCGGCCGCCCGCTCGGCGTCATGCACTACTTCAGCGCAGGCGCGGACCACGCCCGCCGCTACATCGAGCTCGGCTTCGTGATCTCCGTACACACGTCCGTCACGCACCCGAAGGCGACGCAGCTCGCCGCCGTCGTGCGCGACACGCCGCTCGAACACCTGGTGCTCGAGACCGACAGCCCGTACGGCGCCCCGCAGCGCTACCGTGGCACGCGCAACGAGCCCGCCTACGTCGCCGAAGCGGCCGGCCGCGTCGCCGAGATCAAGGGCATCAGCATCGAGGAGGTCGCCGAGACCACCACCCGCAACGCCGAGCGGCTCCTGGGCGCCGGGGCGATGCACGAGAGCGCGGTCCTCCAGACCGCGCGCCACGCGAGGGACTGACGTGAAGGTCGCCGCCTCCATCTACGGCCCCGTACAGGACGACCTGCGCCTCGTCGAAGACGCCCTGGAACGCGTCAAGCACGTCGAAAGCTTCCCGATGCTGGCGAAGATGCTCGCCCAGGTGCTGGACGGCGGCGGCAAGCGCCTGCGCCCCGCGATCGCCCTGCTCGCCGGCAAGTTCGGCGCCTACGACGCGGAACTGCACGTCCCGCTCGCCGCATCGATCGAGCTGCTGCACACCGCGACCCTCGTCCACGACGACGTGATCGACGCGTCGATGTCCCGCCGCGGGCGCGAGACCGCCAACGCCATCTTCAACAACGCCGCCTCCGTGATGCTCGGCGACTTCATGTTCGCGCACTCGGCCGACCTCATCGCGCGCACCGACAACACCAAGGTCGTGCGCCTCTTCGCCCGCACGATCATGGCGATCGCCGGCGGCGAGCTGCACCAGGACATGAGCGCGTACGAGTACGGTCAGGACACCATGACCTACTTCGGACGCATCGAGGGCAAGACCGCCTCGCTCTTCGCCACCTCGGCCGAGGGCGGCGCCATGGTCGCACGCTGCACGCCGGACGAGCGGGAGTCGCTGCGCCGGTACGGCCTCAACGTCGGTATGTCCTTCCAGATCGTCGATGACATCCTCGACTTCGCCGGTGACGAGCGCGAGATGGGCAAGCCGATCGGCAGCGACCTGATGCAGGGCACGCTGACGCTGCCGTCGCTCCTGCTGATGGAGCGCTACCCGAAGGACAACCCGATCAAGAAGGCGTTTCGCTCCAGGAAGCCGAAGACCGACCTCGTCGCCGAGGCCGTCTACATGGTGCTCAACTCGGACATCCTCAACGAGTCCTACGCCGTCGCCCGCGACTTCCGCGACCGCGCCCTCGCCTCCCTCAGCGTCCTGCCCGCGAACGACGCCCGCGCCTCGCTCGAGGAGATCGCCGCCTACGTCCTCGACCGCCGCGCATAAGCCCGCTGACGCGCTGCGGCAGGCAAGTCTGACCGGTTTCTAGCCTCGTGGTGCTTGGCGCCTCGCCGCCGCATCGCGGAACATCGAGCCGGCGATCCTGCGCGTCAGGAAGCGGGGTATGAATCCCACGCTCGCCGCCGTCGCACGGTTGAGCGCGCCCGGGATGGCGATGGCGCGACGCCGGCGCGCGGCGCTCAGGGCCTGCCCCACCACCTCGTCAACGCTCGTCCAGCCCAGCGACGGCATGCGCGAGACGTCGAGGGCCGCAGCGTCCTGGAAGCCGGTCTTCACCGGACCCGGGCAGAGGCAGGTGACGGTGACGCCATGGCGGGCCGCCTCTTCGTGCAACGCCTCGCTGAAGTGCAGCACGAAGGCCTTCGTCCCGGCATACGTCGCCATGTATGGCACGGGCTGGAAGCCGCCGGTCGAGGCGACGTTGATGACCGCCCCGCGACGCCGCGCATACATCGGCGTAAGCGCGGCGTGGGAGAGGCGGACGAGCGCGCGCACGTTGAGGTCGATCTGCCGCAGCTCGCGTTCGAGCGGCAGCTCCGCGAACTCGCCCGAGGTGCCGAAGCCGGCGTTGTTGACGAGCAGCTCGATGTCGCCGGACGCCAGCCGCTGCTCGACGGCCGCGACGCCCGCGTCCGTCGCGAGGTCCGCGGCGAGCACCTCGACGCCGACGCCGTTCGCCGCGCGCAACTCCGCGGCGAGGGCATCGAGCGCGTCGCGCCGCCGGGCGACGAGCACGAGGTCCTGCCCGTCATGTGCCAGGCGCGACGCGAAGCCGCGCCCGATGCCGGACGATGCGCCCGTTACGAGCGCGATGGGGCGTACCGTGTGATCGGCCATGTGTATCTCCTGGCCGCCGCCCGCGGCCGTCATCGAGGGGTTGATCCTACACGCCCGGGGCACGGCTGTCGATCATCGATTCCGCGCTCCGGTAGAATATCGCCGTGACGGCACAACCCCGGACGTTGCAGGAATTCATCAGCGCCTTGCGCAGCGGCCTCGTGTGCGACCGTTGCGGGCGCTACGTCGGGAGCCTGTCGTCGGAGCGCTATGTGCCACCACCGTACCCCGTGGGGCTGGACCGCATCGGCGATGGCGAGGAGGTGCAGGCGCTCATCGGCTTCGAGTGGCACATGCTCCACCGGATGCAGGAGGGAAATTTCGTGATCCGCCACCCGGAGCGTGACGGCATGTGCATCACCTATCGCGAGTGGATCGACGCGGAAGACGAAGATCACCCGGACGCGGGCGCCGGCGACTGATCCCCAATCAGGCGGCGTCCGCAGGCCGACGCGGGACCTGGGGCCCCCTTCCGGTCAGTTGGTTGACGCGGACGAGGCTGATGAACGAACGCACCAGGTAGGGGTCGAACTGTGTTCCGGCGTGCAGCTCGAGCTCACGCAGCGCCAGTTCTTCGGCGCGAGCCGCCCGGTACGGCGTCTCCATGAGCATCGCCGCGTAGGCGTCGGCGATCGTCATGATGCGTGCCGGCAGCGGGATCGCGGTCTCCCTCAGCCCCTTCGGGTATCCCTCGCCGTCCCAGCGCTCGTGGTGAAACAGCACGACTTCGAGTACCACCTGCGACATCCAGCGCGGGCTGACGCGGAAGACGTCCCAGTCGCGCAGGAGGTCGTAGCCCGCGTGGACGTGGCTCCGCAGCATGATCGTCTCGGCCGTAGAGAGCGGGCCTTGCTTGAGGAGCAGCACCTCCGGGACGGAGATCTTGCCAAGGTCGTAGACATGTCCGGCCACCCAGAGCGCGGCGATCGTGTCGAAGGGGAGGTCCTGGCGGTTCGCGAGCTGGATGGCGTACTCACTGGCCAGCCCGGCGTGGTGGCCCGAGTAGTTGTCCTTGCTGTCGAGCCGCTCCCGCCACGTGCCGAGCAGCCCCTGCACGTGCATCCACGTCTCCTGGGGCCACAGAGATATGAGCAAGTCAACGATCGAATTCATCTCAAGGACGGACATCGCTTCCCCCGGACGGCGCGCCTCTGGCCGACACTAAGGTATCGGCACTCGCTACAACGAGCCGCAATCGCGGGTACGGCTGGACAGTGAGCGGAAATCTTGGACGGAGGCATAGAACAGACGGCCAGAGGCGTGTAGAATGCCATTGGAGAGGCATATGAAGGCATCCGGAGGCGAGGATCTGCAACCCGCCGCGACGGCGCCTGAGCGGCAGCGAGAGGTCCGGATGGGTGAACCGGAGTGCCCGCGCTGTCGTAAGAACTTTACGGCGAGTTATTGGAGCGGCGGGGTCCTGGTACAGGCGCGGTGCCTCAGTTGCGACCTGAAGTGGCCCCTGCCGGACGTCGTCTGAGCACCACCATCCTCCCCCAGGGCCGCGACCGCCACGGGTGGCCGCTCTGAAGAGCATGCGAATGCCGGGCCCGGCCGCACGGGCTCGCCTGATGCAGGTGCGTCATGGTCAAGCAACGAGAAGAAATCGAGGAGCCTGACATTACCATCGAAGAGGACATCGCAGAGCCCGAGGTGATCCGTGGCCGCGTGCCGGCAACGGTGAAGCCGGTGGAAACGGAAGAGCCCGTCGGGGAGACGCCTGACTCCGTCGAGCTGTACCTCAATGAGATCGCGCGCTACAAGCTCCTTCGCCCGGATGAGGAAGTGACGCTGGCCAAAGAGATCGAGAACGGGCGCGTGCTCGACGAGATCGGGTATGCGTTGACCGAAGAACTCCGGCAGCTCCCCTCCACCGAGCAGATCACCATTCGGCTGCTGCGGGACATGCAGGACGGGCTCGCGATGGTGCGGCGCTCGAAGGTGCTGAAGGGCATGCCACAGCGCGGACCGGTGGAGCAGCTCCACTTCCCGCCGCTTGAGGATGCGATCCAGGACCGCCTGGACGAGGAGATGGAGGAGCAGATTGCGACCGCGACGCGGCGCAGCGTCGCGCAGGTGCGCGCGCTGCTCATCACGCTCGCCGTGGCGCAGCGCATCTTCCCTGCGACATCGCACGCGCCGCTGGCGACCGCCCTCGCCGCACAGTACGACGTCCAGAAGGCCGCGGCAGAGCGCAAGATGCCTCCGGCGCCGACCGGGCGCGTCAGCAAGCGGGCGCTGCAGGAACACAAGGAGGCGGAAGCGGCGGTGCGGAAGGCCGCGCGCGAGGCGGATGCGGCGCTGCGCGCGTTGATCCCGGATGTCACGATGGCGCGTCAGATCGCCCGGCGCGCCGAGGAGCACATGGTCAATGCCAACCTGCGCCTGGTCGTCAGCGTCGCGAAGAAGTACGCCGGCCGCGGCATGCCGCTGATGGACCTCATCCAGGAAGGGAACGGCGGCCTGATGCGCGCGGTGGAGAAGTTCGAGCACCGGCGCGGCTTCCGCTTCAGCACCTACGCGACGTGGTGGATCCGCCAGGCCGTCGGCCGCGCCATCGCCGACAAGGGGCGCACGATCCGCCTCCCGATCCACATCACCGAACTGATCTCGAAGTACTCGCAGGCCCGCGAGCGGCTGTTCCAGCGGCTCGGGCGCGAGCCGAAGACGTCGGAGCTGTCGAAGCTCATGGGGATGCCGCCGGACAAGGTGCGGGAGGCGGCGCGCGCGCTGCGCCAGTCGGTGGTCTCGCTGGAGACGCCCGTCGGCGAGGAGGAGGAAGGGACGCTCGGGAGCGTGCTGGAAGATGTCATGGCGCCGTCGCCGGAGGAGGAGGCGTCGCGCCAGCTCCTGCGCGAGCGCGTCCGGTCGGCACTGGACGTGCTCACGCCGCGCGAGCGCACCGTCATCGAGCTGCGCTTCGGGATCAAGGACGGCCGTCCGCGCACGCTGGACATCGTCGGCAACGAGCTGGGGGTGACGCGCGAGCGGGCGCGCCAGATCGAGGCGCAGGCGCTCGAGAAACTCCGCCGCTCCAACGGCAACCTGCGGGGCGAAGGCGAGTTCTGACGGTGGGTGGCCAGCAGACGGCGCCCGGCGACCCGGCGGCGCGCCCCCCGATTGACAGCCGGTTCGCTCGCCTTGACATCGGCGCGGCCTGGGCGCAGTTGAACGACGACCTCGTAGCGCTGGTGGACGTCATTCCGGACGCCCAGATGAACTGGACCCCAAGGCCCGAGCTGTGGAACTTCCGCGGCATCCTGATCCACATCGCCGCGGCGCGCGACGACTGGATGAGCCAGATCGTCCATGACGGGCGCGATGCGGCAAGCGTGTGGCAGACCGTGCGCTCGAAACCGGACATCCAGGACGCCTACCGGCGCACCTGGGGTCGCGTGCGGGCATTCCTCGCCGATGACCGGCTCCTGGACGCCGAGTACGCCGACTTCTCGGGCCCACCGGTGTCGGGCCACTGGATCGCCTTCCACCTCCTCGAGCACGACATCCACCATCGGGCGGACGTCCTCCATTACCTGGCGCTGCTCGGCGTCGATGCCCCTTCAATCTGACGTCCGCGCAGGACCTGCCTCTGCGGCCGCGGCGGCGGCTCCCGCGCCAGAGTCGCGCGCGGTACCATCAGGTGGGCAGGGAGGTGCCGCGAGCGGCGAGGCCTCTGCTGGCAGCGCATCTGCGCTGCCGGCGCGGGAGCCGCCTGGACTGAAACGCAGACCGCGCACCACGAGCGCCCAACCGAACGACAGAGCGGCGGAGTGGCCCCGGCGGGCCGTGGAGGACGCTGGCGATGGTCCTGAGCAGACTGCGCATCCTGGGTCCTGGCGACGACGCCGGCGTCGACGGCGAGGACGGATCGCCGATGACGTTCCCGGCGCTGCTCGAGCGCACGCGGCGCGACTGGGGCGACAAGGTCGCGTTCCAGCAGAAGGTACACGGCGAGTGGCTGCGCTACTCACATCATGACGTCTACGCCCGCTCGTACGAGCTCTCGGCCGGGCTCGTTGACCTCGGATTGCGGCAGGGTGACCGCGTGGCGCTCGTGCTGGAAAACAGCGTCGAGTGGGTGTGCGCCTACTACGCGATCGTGCTCGCGGGGGCCGTCGCCGTGCCGCTCTACTACGAGCTCAAACCAGCAGAGATCGAGGAGATGGCGGCGCACACGGACGCGCGCATCGCCATCGTATCGCCGAAGGTGCTGGCGAAGCTCGGTCCTCTGCTGCCCCGCCTGACGACGGTCGTCGTCGCGGGGCCCGTGCCACAAGCCCGCACGCCGGCGTCTCCCGATGAGCCGCCCGATGCGCTCCGGCGTCATCCGCAGCCGCGCATCGTGTCACTCGAGGAGCTGGGCCGGCACGCGTCGGCCGCCGCATGGCGCGAGCTGCGGCTTCGCGAGATCCGCCCCGACGACTTGGCATCGGTCGTGTTTACGTCGGGCACGACCGGGGGCATGAAGGGCGTGATGCTCACGCACCGCAACTTCCTCGCGAACTGCCGCTCGATCCGCCGCTCGATCCCGTTCGGCGAGCGCGACCGGTTGATCATGGTCCTGCCAATGCATCACGCGTTCCCGTTCACCATCACCGCCGTCGTGGCACCGGCGGTCGGCGGTGAGGTGACGTTCGAGAACGACCTGCGGCGCATTCGGGACCGCATGGCGGAGGTCAAGCCGACGCTGTTCGCGGGTGTGCCGGCGCTCTTCGAGCTGATGTACCGCAACGTGGTCCAACGCATCGAGGCGGAAGGCCGGCTCGAAATCTTCGAGCGCGGCCTCCGCATCTGTGAGACGACCAAGCAGCGCACCGGCATCAATATCGGCCGCATCGTCTTCCGCGAGCTGCACAAGCGGCTCGGCGGCCGCCTGCGCTTCATGATCAGCGGCGGCGCCGCGCTGAACCCTGACCTCGCGCGCAAGTTCGCACGCGTGGGCATCCCGATCCTGCAGGGATGGGGACTGACCGAATCGGCGCCCGTGCTCAGCGTGCAGCGCTGGAACCCGCGCCGGTTCTACATGTCGAACTACTACGAAGAGCACTTCGGCACGGTGGGCCCGCCGCTCGATGGCGTCGAGATCGGGCTGATCGACGTGCCGGAGAAGGAGATGTATGTGCACCTCCACGGCGAGGGTGAGATGGTCGCGCGCGGCGAGAACATCAGCCCCGGCTACTGGCAGGCCGATGACGCCACCAGAGCGCAGAAGGTCGGCGAGTGGCTCCGGACGGGCGACGTCGGGCACCTCGACGACGAGGGCAACATCTGGATCACCGGACGCAGCAAGTACGTCATCGTGCTCGACTCCGGCGAGAAGGTGCACCCGGACGAGGTCGAGGAGAAGCTCGGGCGTAGCGACCTCATCGAAGACGTGGTCGTCATCGCGCGGAAGCTGCGCGGCAAGACCCAGGTCGGTGCCGTGGTCTTCCCGAACCGCGATGCCGTGCTCGCCCGGACGGGCGGCAGGGAGCCCGACGAGGCGGCACTGCGCGCGCTCGTACGCGCCGACTTCGAGTCGAACGAGCGCGATCTTGCCGCCCACAAGCGCGTGACCGACGTGATGCTCACGGACACGCCGCTTCCCAAGACGGCACTGCGCAAAGTCGCGCGTGGCCAGATCGCCGACAGTTATGGCTTCGACCGGCTACGCTGGGAACAGTCGTGGCGGGAACTCACCGAGGCACCGCCGGTCCCCGCGGGCGACCCCGAAGAAACGCTGGCCTCGGCGTAGTCACCCGCGGCCCGTCGCCGCACCGTGCGGTGCGCCGCGATCCCTTACCTGGTCACAAAGAGCGGTGCCAGGACGAGGGTGATCGTCGCGAGCAGTTTGATCAGGACGTGCAACGACGGGCCCGCCGTATCCTTGAACGGGTCGCCGACGGTGTCACCGACGACCGCGGCCTTGTGCGCTTCGCTCCCTTTGCCGAGGACCTTCAGGTCGCCCGCGCCGGGCGCGACGGGCTCGCTGCTGCCTGCGCCGACGGCGGC
>JAKAMA010000075.1 GCA_021813085.1 Chloroflexota bacterium
GTACATCTCGCCGAAGCTCCTGCCGAAGCGTGGCGCGCACGCGAAGAAGGTCGCCGGCGTCAGCGCCCTCAACTGGCTGCTCGATGCCGTGGTCTACGGCGCGTTCGCCTGGTGCGCGTGGCCGCGCGAGCGCGCGGACCGCGCCGACTGAAGATCGCGGGGAACGGATACAACCTGTGTCCGAATTCACATTGACACACGATCGCACCGCCGCGTACTGTCGCAGCACCTCCACCGCGCGGGCACCGGGCCCGAGGGCAAGAGGGCGCATGCGGGGGTCGTGCGCCCTCTTGCCATCTCCGCCCGCGAGGGCGCCGCTCTACGCCGCCCACCGTCCGCCCCTGCGCCAGAAAGGCGCGTATCATGTCAAGGGAAACGCCGGGAAGGAACGGACGTGGCGTCGATGACGACAGCGGACCTCGAGCTCGTCGAGCACATGCGCTTCGCCGCGCACACCGGCAGCGGCCATGCGTTCGAGATCGACACCCAGGCCGAATCCGGCGGTGATGACGCCGCCGCGCGCCCCGTCGAACACGTGCTCGCCGCCGCCGGCGCCTGCATGGCGATGGACGCCCTCTCGATCCTGCGCAAGATGCGCCAGGAGATCGCCGGCTACTCCGTCCACCTCGAAGCGCCGCGCGCGGAGCAGCACCCACGCGTCTTCACATCGATCACGATGACGCACAGGGTGCGCGGCCGCGGCCTCGCCGCGGCGAACGTCGCGCGCGCGCTCCAGCTCTCGATGAGCCGCTACTGCCCCGTCCATGCGATGCTGCACGGGTCCGTACCGTTCACGGTACGCTATGACGTCACGGACGAGGCGGACGGCGGCCGCACGACGGGCGAGGTGCGGGTCGAAGGTGAGGAGCCGGCCGGGGTGCCGTAAGTCATCGGCGCAGGAGAGGATGGCGGCATGCCGTTTCTCGCCCTCATCACCCGGAACGTGCTCACCCGCCGCGTGCGCGCCGGACTGACCGGACTCGCCGTCGCCATCGCCATCATGACCGTCGTCGCGCTCGGCGTGCTCACGCACAGCCTGCGGCGCACGGCGATCTCCGTGCTGCAGACGGGCAGCGCCGACTTCACCGTCGCCCAGAAGGGCGTCTCCGACGTCCTCTACAGCAGCCTCGACAACAGCCAGGTCGCGCGGATCAAGGCCGAGCCGGGGGTCCAGAGCATCGTCGGCGTGCTGGTCGCCGCCATCAAGCTCGACAGCAACCACCCCTTCTTCCTCGAGCTCGGCATCCCGCCCGACGAGCTGGCGCCGTTCGGCGTGCAGATCCTCAAGGGCCACCCCTACACGGCAACGGCGACCAACGAGGTCATGCTCGGCTGGCGCGCCTCGCAGGACCTGCACAAGAACGTCGGCGATGTGATCAACATCGACGGCAACAACTTCACCGTGGTCGGCATCTACTCGGTCGGCAACGTCTTCGGCGACTCCGCGTCGATGCTGCCGCTGACGACGCTGCAGACGAACGAGCGCAAGCCCGGCAACGTGACGCTCGCGTTCGTCAAGGTGACGCCGGGCACCAACATCGACGCCCTCCGCAAGCGCATCGAGCAGGCGAACCCGGAGATCGCGACGGTGCGCACGCAGTCGGAGTTCGGCCGCGTCGACCGCAACCTCAGCCTGATCAGCGCGGCGAACGTCGGTATCACCATCATGGCGCTGATCATCGGCGCCATCGGCGTCATGAACACGATGGTGATGTCGGTGTTCGAGCGCACGCGCGAGTTCGGCGTGCTGCGCGCCGTCGGCTGGACGCGGGCGCGCGTGCTGACGCTGGTGATGGGCGAGGCGCTGCTGATCAGCTTCGTGGGCGCGATGGCCGGCGTCGTGCTCGGCTACCTCGCCATCAAGGGCATCCAGCGCGTGCCGGAGCTGGTCGGTGTCTTCCAGCCGGACTACACGTCCGCGATCTTCGCGCGCGCGCTCGGCATCGCCTTCGGCATGGCGTTCCTCGGCGCGCTGTACCCGGCGATCCGCGCGGCGCTGCTCGTGCCGATGGAGGCGCTGCGCCATGAGTGACGACGGCGGCCCGGCGCCGATCATCCAGGTCACCGACGTCGTCAAGCTCTATGACGACGGCCTCGTGCGCGCGCTCGACGGCGTCACGATGTCCGCGGCGCGCGGCGAGTTCCTCGCCGTCACGGGCCCGTCCGGCTGCGGCAAGTCGACGCTGCTCCAGCTCATCGCCGCGCTCGACCGGCCGACGTCTGGCTCGATCGTCGTCGAGGGGCGCGACCTGCGCGAGGCCGGGAACGACACGTACCGCCGCACGGGCATCGGCCTCGTCTTCCAGCTCCACAACCTGCTGCCGAACCTGACCGCCCTCCAGAACATCGAGGTGGCGATGTTCTCGAACGGCCGCTCGCACGGCGAGCAGCGCGCCCGGGCGCGCGAGCTGCTCGCCGCCGTCGGGCTCGGCGCGAAGGAGAAGGTGACGCCGCCGCGGCTCTCCGGCGGCGAGCGCCAGCGCCTCGCCATCGCCCGCGCGCTGGCGAACCGGCCGCCGATCCTGCTGGCCGACGAGCCCACGGGCAGCCTCGACTCCGCCGCCGTCGACCGGGTGCTGGAGCTCTTCCGCGAGATCCGCGAACGCGAGGGGTTGACGTTGCTGCTGGTCACGCACGACGCGCACGTCGCCTCGACCGCGGACCGCATCGTCTACATGCGCGACGGCAAGATCGTCGCCGCCCCCGAGGCGGACGTCCCCGCCGCCGCGCGCTAGGCCGGGCGGCACGGCACACGCCGGAGCGGCTACGTCGCCCACGATCGTCCCTGCACCCGCAACGAGCGGCCACGCCCGCCGAACACATCTGTCCGTGGCCCCTTCGCCTGCCGATACTCGTCCGGCACATGCACCACATCGAGGTCGTCTCCCAGCTCGAAGGACCCCACCTCGCCCAGCTCCCCGAGCTGGTCGATGCGGCGACCCGCGCCGACGGCCATGAGCCGATCGGCGAGCACAAGTTCCTGCGCCTCAAGCGCGGCGGCGACCTCGGCGTCGCCGTGCTCGCGTTCGAGGAGCGGCGCCTCGCCGGCTACGCCCACACCCTCACCTTCGGCGAGGGCGACGGCCGCCGCGTCTCCTGCGAGTTCGTCGTCCACCCGGACCTGCGCCGCCGCGGCGTCGGCCGCATGCTCCTCTCGCACGCGCTCATGCACGCCGTCTCGCAGGGCGCGGCGCGCATCGACGCCTGGGCCTACAACGACGCGCCGGCGAGCGCGCATCTTGCGGCGCAGTTCGGCTTCGCCCCGGCGCGCCGCCTCTACCACCTCCATCGCCATGCCGGCGCCCAGGCAGACGCCCCGGATGGGCCGCCCGCGCCGGCGCCGTCAGGCGCGCGCCCTACAGGCCCGTTGGGCCTGCGGCCCTTTCGCCCCGGCGAGGACGACGGGCGCTGGCTGGCGCTCAACAACCGCATCTTCGCCAGCCACCCGGAGAACGGCGCCTGGACGCTCGACGACCTGCGCGCGCGCATGGCGCAGCCCTGGTTCGCGCCGCGCGACTTCCTGCTGCTCGAGGCCGAAGGCCGCCTCGCCGGATTCTGCTGGGTGAAGGTCGATGAGCGCGGCGACGACGGCCGCGTCGGCGAGATCTACGTCATCGGCGTCGCGCCGGAGCAGCGGGGGAGAGGCTTCGCGCGCTTCCTGTTGACAACGGCGCTGGGCCACATGGCGACGCGCGGCGCCCGCACCGCCGCCGTCTACGTCGACGCGACCAACGCCCCCGCGCTCGCACTGTACGAAGCCGCCGGCTTCCACCGCCACCACGTCGACATCTGCTACACGCGCGACCTGCGCGTCGCGGGCCACGGCACCGCCGGCCCAGCGCGGCCGGACGAGGCGCAGGCGGCGGCCTGACCGCCCCGGCCCTCGCTCACCGCACCGCCGTCCGGTACGATCCTTCCTCGGGAGCGACCGCGGAAGGGGTGACCGTGCCGACCACGTTGACCGAAGGACAGGCCGCACCGCTCTTCGAGCTGGAGGATGACCGCGGCGCGCGCGTCAAGCTCGCGGACCTGCGCGGGAACTGGGTCGTGCTCTACTGGTATCCGAAGGACGACACGCCCGGCTGCACGACCGAGGCCTGCGAGATCCGCGACAACTGGCAGCTCCTGTCGGGCGAGGCGGCGCTGTTCGGCGTCTCGCCCGACTCGGTCCGGTCGCACGTGAAGTTCCGCGACAAGCACGGCCTGCCGTTCCCGCTGCTCGCCGACGACGGGCACAAGGTCTCGGAGTTGTACGGCGTCTGGGGGCCGAAGACGTTCATGGGGCGCGAGTACATGGGCGTCGACCGCACCACGTTCATCGTCGACCCGCAGGGCAAGCTCGCGAAGATCTTCCCGAAGGTCTCGCCGGCCGGCCACGCGCTCGAGATCCTGGCCGCGCTCAAGGAGCTGAAGGCGGCGCGCTGACGCAGCGGCCGGCGAAGGAGGACTGTCACGCCATGCCCCAGGGAAAATGCGCGTTCTGCGGCACGTTCGTCACCGGCGGCGGCACCGCCCTCGGCAAGCACTCCGTCGCCTGTACCGCCTGCACACCGCTCGCCCTCAAGTGGCTCGAACAGCACGCGCAGCCGGCCGCCGCGGCCGCGGACGACGCCCCGGCCGCGGATCCCGGGAGCAAGAAGGACGGATAGGGACTTCGTGGCGCAGTGCATCGGCGCGGCGGCGCTGAGGCGCTCCATGCTGCTCGTCCCGCACGCTGCGGTCGGCGCGTCACCGTCTTCCGTGCGAGGCAGGGTGCACACCGGGGACGGAGCTGAAGCTCCTTCGCTACGACGCGACACACGATCGGCCGACACCGATGCAACGATTCCGGCCCGTTACCATCCATCCGCGGCCATCTGCGCCATCCGCGGATGCCGCCTGTCAGCCCGCGCGCGCCGTCTCGATCTCCCGCCGGCGCGTCTTCTCCCGCTCGCGCGACGCGGTGCGCATCGTCAGCAACAGCCAGAACGCCACCCAGCCGACGAGCCCCATCCATGACAATGCGATGCGCATCGGGTCCATGATCGGCTTGATCACGACGTCGTCACGCGTGACGTCGATCACCGCCACAGGCGTCGACGCACCGCCACCGCCGCCGCCGCCGCCCTCGCCCTCGCCGGCATCGCTCTTGTGGCCGAACGCGTGCTCGCCGACGTCGCCGCCGCTGCCGCGTCCGAAGCCCATCCCGTAGCCGAACGACACGCGTGCGACCGGGATCAGCGTGTGCCCCTCGCGCTCGAGGGGCGCCCCGAAGCAGGCGCCCGCGCCCATCCGTTCCGGCAGCTCGCTGATGCTCTGGACCATCTCCTCGGTCGCGCTGGTGGTGTTCATGGTGCCTCCTTCTCTACGAGCCCTCTGGCTTCCTCGCGAGCAGGCGCGTCGCGGCGAACGCGACGACCGGCGCCAGGAGCGCCAGCGCGGTGGCGGGCGTCCGCGGCTCGTCGATCGTCAGCCGCCGCAGCGCGTCCGGCGTCCGCACGACGACCGCGACGGGCCGCCAGCGCTCCAGCACGAGGCCGCGGCCCCGCACCCGCAGGTCCAGCCCGCGCACCCGCACGATCCCCTCGACGCGGCGGCTGTCCCCCGTCGCGATCGGGACGTGGCGCAACCCGTCCGTGAGCTTGATCCCCATCGCCCTGCCTCCCTGCGTATCATCCGCCCGCCGCCGCCCCGCTGGCAAGAGCCAGGCGGCCGCGCGCGCTGCGAACAGCGCAGGCGCCCGCCACCGCCGTCGGGCAGGCGACCCAGAGCACGGTCGGCGGCCCGAGCGGCCAGCCGCTCGTCACGCTCTCGCAGACGTGCTACGACGTGCGCGGCCGCGCGCTCACCGCGCGCACCTGGCTGGGCGGCCAGACCTACGACATCGGCCGCACCTACGACGCGCTCGGCAACGTGACGAGCCTCACCTACCCGGGCGGCGAGGTCGTGACGTACGCCTACGGCGCGGACACCGGCGCGCTCGCCCAGGTGCAATCGAGCCTCAGCGGGCCGTCCGCGCCGCCGTCGCTCGTGAGCCAGGCCTACGCGACGCCGTGGGGCGCGCCGGGCGGCCTCGCGCTTGGCAACGGCGCCACCACCCGCTACCGCTACGACGCCCGCCAGCGCGTGACGGACATCCAGACCGGCACGACGCTCGCGCCGGCGGGCGCCCAGCACCTCGCGCTGACGTATGATGACGCCGGCAACGTCACGTCCGTGACGGACAAGACCACCGGCGAGGTCGCCGCCTACACCTACGACCAGCTCAACCGCCTCGGCGGCAGCACCACGACGCCGGCGATGACGGTCAACGGCGTCGCGGCGGCGTTCTACGCGTACGATGCCATCGGCCGCATGTGGACCAAGACGGAGGGCGGCACGACCGTGAACCTGGGGAGCCCCAGATCGTCCGGACCCGTCCACGCGGCGCAGCTCGCGACGACGAACGGCCAGACGACCGTCCTGAGCTACGACGCGAACGGGAACCTCTGCTCGGCGGTCGTCAGCGGCAGCACGCTCAGCTGCGCGCCGACGAGCGGCACGTACAGCCTCTACACCTACGACGCCGAGAATCGGCTGACGGCGCGCAGCGTCACGGCGCCCGTCGCCGGCACGGAGACCTCCACCTACGACGCGGGCGGCGCCCTGCTCCGGCGCACGGAGCCGGACGGCAGCTCCACGGTGTACATTGGGGGCGTGTACGAGGCGACCTACAGCGCGGGCGGCGTCCTCACCGGCGTGGTGAAGTACTACATGGCGTTCGGGCGCGCGGTCTGCGTACGCACGGCGGCCAGCAACAGCGACCCCGGCACGCTCTCGTTCCTCCTCGCCGACCACCTCGGCAGCACGGTGGGGGTGATGGACGCGGGCGGCGCGGTCGTGGCGACGCAGACGTACTGGCCGTACGGTGCCGTGCGCGCGGCGACGGGCGTCGCGCCGACGGACCGGCTCTTCACCGGCCAGCGCCAGGAGCCTGCGGGCGACGCGCTGGGGCTGTACGACTACCGGGCGCGCTTCTACAGCACGCTCGTGGGGCGGTTCGTGAGCGCGGACCCGACGAATGGCAGTGGGCTGAACCGCTACGCCTACGTCGGTGGCAACCCGTTGCGGTACACCGATCCGAGCGGGCTGTGCTTCATGGGTCTTCCGTGCTCGTGGCAGGACGCCCAGAACTGGTTGCATTGCGCTCTGACGTGTGGGGACAACTGGCTGGGTGACCTCGCGCGCGCCGCGCTGACGACAGACTCATTCTGGTCCCGGTTCAGTTTAGCCTACATCAACGGAGGCCGAGATAACGTTGCCCTGTTCGAGCTGATCGCGACCAGTGCCAAGCAAGATACGCTCCACAGCCTGTTCACGAACTCGACCGGTGGGGGCTATCTAAGCTCGATATTCGGCGCCGGATATCGGGCCCGATACTTCGAAGCGTCGCTCAGCGACGTCCTGTTCGGGACGGACAGGGTCAGTCGCCTTTCCCTTGAAGATGTGGAGGGCGCGACCGATTGGAGCAAAGGCATCGTCTGGATAGTCTCAATGAAGTCGCTCAGTGGACAGAATCGTGTGTCGAAAGAGATTGTGTATCGGTTGGGCGCCGTCCAGTACAATCTTGTCGCACGAACTGTGGCCGTCGCTCGCGAGTATGCCGGAGGAGATCTAAACGCTCGCCAGTGGAGCCAGTTCCAACGGGCGGTGCTGCACGATAACGGATTCCCGGGTGTCACAGTCTACGGCGCCGAGAGGAGTTGGTGGCAAGAACTTGCCGACTCGGCCCTGGGCTGCGCAACAGATCCTGCCTGCCTGGCGAATATCGGCTGGGCGTCCGAATGGGAGGTCGACTTCAACTACCCGTGAACCGTCTGACCGTCGTCGCCATCTCCGCGCTCGGCCTGCTCGTGATTGGCTGCTCAGGCCGAAGCTCCTCGTCTTCTCCAACGGTAGCAGGCCCGTCACCTGCGGCCGTTGCCCGGCTGGCTGACCTCGTCGACTTCAGGGGCCCAGCGGAGAACACGTATCGCTGGTCCGGCTGGGGCACGGACGGTGGCCAGGGGACGGTCATCTGGCGACTAAACGGGGATCTCAGCCGATGGGACACGCTGACGAAGGCGGGCGCGTCACCCACGCAGGGGAGCTTTGTGGTGATCAAGAGGGCTAACGACGTGACGCAAACCTTCGGATGCGATTGGGCAGCTGCGGCCGGTGACCGATCCAGGGTGCGGGCGGACTGCGGAGAAAGCGGTGGGGGGGCGCCCATCATGGGTGGCATTCTTGGTGAGGCCCTGCCCCTGTTCGCCGACAGGTCCCTGACGAGCGCGGGCGCCCGGACGGTCCTTGGCCGCCGGGTCCCCTGCTACACGGGCGGCGGCGTACAGAAGATCTGCGTTGATGCCCAAGGTCGCGTCCTGTACTTCTCGTACGGAACGGGGAGCACGGCGCAGGCGTTCGAGGCCACGAGCGTCATCCCTGCGATCGAACCGTTCGACTGGCCATTCGCCTCCTTGAGCTCGCCAACGCCGATCAGTGCGGAACTGTCTGCGGAGACGCTCCAGTTCCCCGGAGTCTTCCACCTTCGGCGCTAGCGCAACGGCGCCCTGCTCCGGCGCACGGAGCCGGACGGCAGCTCCACGGTGTACATTGGGGGCGTGTACCAGGCGACCTACAGCGCGGCCGGCGTCCTGACCGGCGTCACGAAGTACTACACGGCGTTCGGGCGCGCGGTCTGCGTGCGCCACGCCACGAGCAACAGCGACCCCGGCACGCTGTCCTACCTGCTGGCCGACCAGCTCGGCAGCACGGTGGGGGTGATGGACGCGGGCGGCACCGTCCGA
>JAKAMA010000076.1 GCA_021813085.1 Chloroflexota bacterium
CCTCCACCGTGGTCGCACCACGGATCCCGCGCAGCCGCATCGTCCTGTCCGTACTCCCGGCCGCGCGGCCCGCCGCCGTGCCTTCGGACGCCCCCGTCTCCCGCTGGAGCGGCTTAGCGGCGTCCAAAGACGCCGGCCGCGAAGACATACGTGCGGCCATCGGAGGTCGGCAACCAACCTTCGCTGGCTCTGCACGCTGGCCTCCGCATGGCCGGTGAGCACCTCACTGTTGACACCAGAACTGCGTCCATTCGCCCCGGACGAGGCGACTGCTCGACGACCCCGCGCGACAGCCCGCCGGCTGCGCGCCCCTCCCGTCCGCACCCGCGGACGGCGGCAGGCGCCCACGCGCGGCCAGCGGCGACCGGCGCCGGGCCTTCGCTAGGCTCCAACGCTCGTCCCCGCATGGCCGGTGAGCACCCCAACATAGTCTCGCACCCTCGCGACGCGCTCCTCGCGCGGCGCCTGCTCCACGATCTCGATGATCGCGCTGGCGACGATCGCCGCGTCGGCCAGCCCCGCCAGCGCTTCGACGTGCTGCCGCTTCGAGATCCCGAACCCTACCGCCAGCGGCAGCCCGGTCTTCTCGCGCAGCCGCCGCAGGAACCCCGGCAGTTCCTCCGCCAGCGTCTCCCGCGCCCCGGTGACGCCCACGACGCCGACGCAGTAGATGAAGCCGCCGGCGCGCGCCGTCACCTGCGCGATCCGCGCGTCGTCCGAGGTCGGCGCCAGCAGGTAGATGAGGTCCAGCCCCTTCGCCCGGCACAGCGCCAGCGTCTCGTCCGACTCCTCCGGCGGCAGGTCCACGATGATGAACCCGTCGGCGCCGGCGCCGGCCGCGTCCGCGATCATCCGTCCCTCGCCATAGGCGAGGAACGTGTTGCAGTATCCCATAAGGATCAGCGGCACTTCAACCCCTGCGTTACGTAACTGTCGCACGGCGTCAAGCGCCTTCGCGGGCGTCGCGCCGCCCTGAAGCGCCGTGTACGACGCGCGCTGGATTGTCGGCCCGTCGGCCAGCGGGTCGCTGAACGGGATCCCGAGCTCGATCGCGTCGGCGCCTGCCTCCACCATCGCCCGCACGAGCGCCAGGCTCGTCTCGAAGTCCGGGTAGCCGACCGTCATGAACGGCATCAGCGCCACCCGCCCCTCGCGTCGCGTCCGCTCGAAGACGTCCGCCAGGCGGCTCACAGCCAGTGTCCTACGGGGAGCGCCGCCAGCAGGTGCGCCAGCGCCACCGCACCGGCCGTGCTCGTGCTCTTCTCGCAGGCGCCGCCGGCGATCAGCGCGATCGACGTACTGTTGAAGGCGCCGTGCGCCAGCATCGTCGAGACGATGTTCCCCGACCGCCAGTACGTGAACGCGAAGATCATTCCGACGCCCGCGATCGGGATGAACGACTTGTAGTCCAGGTGCGCCGAAGAGAACAGCAGCCCGCTCACAGCGATCGCCGCCACGATCCCCCACACCCGCGCCAGGCCGGGAAAGACGAATCCCCGGAAGAACAGCTCTTCGCACACCGGCGCGAAGGCGATCACCACCAGGCTCGCCAGCGCCAGCAGCCAGCGCGTATGCCGCACGCCCGCCGGGATCTGCTGCGCGCAACTGCTCTGCAACTGCTTGATGTCGAGCCGCGTGATGACTTCGCCGTAGACCGTCGAGACGATGAGCGCGGCGGCGAACGCCGCCAGCGCCCACCCCAGCGTCGACCCGCTCGGCGGGCGCAGACCCAGCCGGCCGATGCCGCCGCCGTGGCGCCCGAAGCTGAGGCGCATCGCCACCACGGCGATGCCCACCTCGACCGCCGCGCCCACGACAAAGGCGGTCGCGTAGGTCCCCTTGCTCGTCGCCGAGCTGGTCGCCACGGCGGCGATGGCGACGAGGATCTGTCCCACGACGAAGAGCGCGATGAACCAGACCACGCCGGTGAGGACGTCGCGGCCCGTCCAGTCGGCGCCGCTGCCGCCGGTGTCCGGGGTGAGCGAGGGGGGCGTCGGGGGCTCCGCGGGGAACGCCATCGAATCCCAGTATCGCCAATCCCCCGCGCGAGCGCGAACTGCTCGCCGACTTGAACCGGCCCGGATACAGCGGAGACCCTCAGCATCGTTGTGGCCAGAGCCGAAGATAGAGACAAGTAAGCGGATCGCGTGCGAAGGAGTAAGTAGGTGTCGCAACAGACGTGCGCGGAGAGGACGCCTGTCACCCGGGCGGCAAGTCGCTCGCGCACCATCCTTATGGCGTATCGGTTCGGCACCGCGGCGCTGCTTGCGGCGCTGATGGCAGGTGCCTCGTGGATCTTCTGGAGCGGGGCTATCGCCACCCTGCTGGGCCGCCGCAGCCCGAACTCGGACGCCGTCGACTTCACGGCGTTCTACACGGCGGGGCGCCTCGTCGCCACCGGTGCCGCCCATCGCCTCTTTGACCCCGCTGCCTACGCTGTGGCGGAGCACAGCTACGGTGTCCCGGCGGTGGCAAGGGACGCCCTGCTTCCCTTCCTGAACCCGCCGTTCTTCGCCCTGCTCCTGGCGCCTGTGGCGCGGTTGTCGTTCTCGGCGGCGTTCCAGGTGTGGGGCGCGATCAATCTAGGAGCGCTCGCCATCGCCGTGCTGTTCGTTTGGTGGGCCTCTCGGCGAGAACGCTTGGTGCTGCGTTTCCTGCTGATTGCGCTGATGATCACCGCGCGCCCCGTCCCGTTCAGCCTCCAGCTTGGGCAATTCTCGCTGATCCTGCTGGCCGCTTGGACCTGCACGTTCGTCGCCCTCGTGATCGGGCGCGACCGCGTCGCGGGCATCTCGCTCGCCATTTGTCTCATCAAGCCAGAAATTGTGATCCCTGCTGTGCTGCTGCTCGCGTGGAAGCGACGGGTTACCGCACTATCCAGCTTCGCCGTGACCGGCGCGATGTTCGGCATCGTTTCTGTCGCAATGATCGGGTTCGTGGCCGCAGCGCGGTATCCCGAATACATCTATCGCGTTGCTATAGAGCATCGCGCCGGCACGGCAACGCACATCATGATGGGATGGAATGGGTTGTTCGACAGCTTCCTGGGGTCGACGCACCAGGGGCTCGAAACGCTCTTGGCGTTACCGGCCTCAGTACTGACCTTGGCCGCAGTCGCGTATGCGCTTCGCGGGCGATTCTCCCCACACCGTGATCCGGCGTTCGCCGCGCAGTGGCTGCTCGTGACGGTCGCAACCATACTGGTCGATCCGCATTTCTACCTCCAGGACGCTGCGATCTTCATGGCGCCTGCCTGCTTTTACGTCTTGAGTGAGCGAGGTCGCGGCCGTGCGCGCGCCCTTGCCGGTCTCTTGGTGGGTTGGTGGATCATGGCGCTCGGAGTGATACCAAACTTGACATGGCACGTCGCGCTTCTGCCCGTCTACTTGGCTGGCGTGGGCGTGTTCCTCATCGTCGAACTGGAGCGAAGCCGCCGATCAGCAGATGTGAGTAAGAGGGACGAGCCGGCGCTCCCTGCCTTGGAGGCTGCCGCATAGCAGGATGTGGCCCGTCGTCGCCGGATCAATCCCGGTGCTGCGCGCGCACGGGCACCGGCTCCGGGCGACGCGCCGGCCGGGGCAGCAGGTGGTGCCCCTCGACGCTGATGCGCGGGATCACGCGGTCCAGCCAGCCCGGGAACCACCAGTTCCAGTCGCCCGCCACCTGCATGAACGCCGGCACCAGCACCAGCCGCACCAGCGTCGCATCGACGAAGATCGCCGTCGCCAGGCCGATCCCGAACTCCTTGATGATCCGGTTGTCGCCGAACGCGAAGCTCACGAACACCGAGACCATGATCGCCGCCGCCGCCGTGATCAGCCGCGTCGTCAACGACAGGCCGCGCGCGACCGAGGCCGACGCATCGCGGCTCAGCAGGTACTCCTCGCGGATCCTGCTCACCAGGAACACCTCGTAATCCATCGAGAGCCCGAACAGGATCGCGAACAGGAACATCGGCAGGAACGACTCGACAGGCCCCGGACGGACGCCGATGAGGCCGCCGAGCCAGCCCCACTGGAACACCGCCACCAGCACCCCGTAGGCCGCGCCGATCGCCAGCAGGTTCATCAGTGCCGCCTTCAGCGGCACCAGCACGGAGCGGAACACCGCCATCAGCAGCAGGAAGCTCAGGCCGATCACCGCGCCGAAGAAGAGCGGCAGCCGGCTCGCGATGCGGTCGCCGATGTCGATGAACATCGCGGTCGCGCCGCCGACCAGCACCGTCGCGCCGCTGCCCTGGAGCGTCGGCGCCAGGTCCGTGCGCAGCCGCTGCACGAGGACGCTCGTCGCCGCCGACTGCGGCGAGGTGGTCGGCGTCACGGTGATGATCGCCGCCGTCTTCGCGGCGTTGAAGCGTGGCGGCGACGCGGCGTCGACCCCCGCGATCCGCTTGAGCGCTGCCGGCAGCGCCTCCACCCGTGCGATCGTCGCCGGGTCGTCCGGCGTGTCCACGCGCACGACCAGGAGGATCGGGCCGTTGAAGCCCGGCCCGAAGCCCTGCGACAGCAGGTCGTACGCCCGCCGCGACGTGTACGCCGTCGGGTTGTTGCCGGCGTCCGACGAGCCGAGCCGCAGGCTGAGCAGCGGCACGGCCATGATCAGCAGCGCGCCCAGCGAGAGCACCAGCGCCGGGATCGGCGCGCGCTGGATCACCCGGCTCCAGCGGTAGCCCAGCCCCGCCTCGCTCTCGTGCGAGACCGTCGGCAGGAACGGCAACCGCCAGCTATCGATGTGGTGCCCCACGAGCCGCAGGATCGCCGGCTGCACGAACAGCGTCACCGCCACTGAGAGCGCGACGATCAGCGCCGCCGACGTCCCCAGCCAGGACACGAACGGCAGACCGACCGCCCACAGTCCGAGCATCGCGATCACGACGGTCGTGCCCGCGAAGAGCACCGAGCGCCCCGCCGTCGCGCCCGCCTGCGCGATCGCGTCCTCCAGGCTCAGCTTCTGCGCCAGCCCCTCGCGGAAGCGCGTCACCGTCAGCAGCGCGTAGTCGATGCCCACACCCAGCCCGATCATGGCGCCGAACTGCGACGTGAACGACGGCAGGCTCACAAAGCGCGCCATCACCGTGATCCCGAGCAGCCCCGCGCCGAGCGCCAGCAGCGCCGACACGATCGGCAGCCCCATCGCCACCACCGACCCGAACGCGATCAGCAGGATGATCACCGCCGCGCCGACGCCGATCAGCTCGGTGTTGCCCAGCCCGCCCATCTCGACGTGCCGGATGAGCTGTCCGCCCACCTCCACCTGGAAGCCCGGCGTCGAGACCTGCCCGCGCAGGTTAGCCAGCGCCTGGATGCTCGACGTCCGGACGTCCTGCGCCTTCGTGTCGTACAGCAGGCCGATGCGGGCGATGGTGCCGTCCTTGGAGATCGCGTTCGGCTGCGTGTACGGCGACGCCACGCCGGCCACCTCGGGGAGCTTCTTCAGTTCTGCCATCAACTGGTCGACCTGCGCCCGCACCTGCGGCGTGTTGATGCCGGCCGGCGCGTGCACCACGACCGTCGTCGATGAGTCGCCCGCCTGCGACGGGAAGCGCGCCTGCAAGAGGTCGATCGCCCGCTGGGCCTCGGTGTTCGGGACGCTGAACGAGTCGGTGTAGCTCCCGCCGAACGCCCGCGCCGAGACGACGAGCGCGGCGACGATGGCAAGCGTCACCGCGAGCACGCGCCAGGGATGACGGGCCGCGAACCGCGGATACCGGTCGAAGATGAACGAGCGGGGCTGATCCATGGGCGCGGGGGCCTCCTGGGACGGGGGGTGGACGGGTCCTTGACGAATCGGCTACAGTATGAACCGGAGTTCCGGTTCCTACAAGGGCAGAAGTGTTAAGGTTCTGTATGGAAGAGCCTGCCGCCCCAGAAACAGCCCGCCACGAGCGGGCCGACAGCGCCGCCAACCACGAGCGCATCCTCGCGGCCGCACGCGACGTCTTCGCCCGCCGCGGGCTCGATGCCGAGATCAAGGAGATCGCCGACCGCGCCGGCGTCGGCGTCGGCACCCTCTATCGTCACTTCGACAGCCGCGACGGCCTTCTCCGCGCCCTCATCCTCCAGACCCACGATGATCTGCTCCAGAGGTTGCGCGCGGCCGCCGATACCCAGGACGCGGCCGACGCCCTCCGCGCCGTCATCCACGCCGCCACGGACGTCTACCGGCAGTTCGGAGCGCTGACGGAAGTCGCGCTCGCCGGCCGCCTCGACCACCTGCGCCCGGACGGACACGAAGAACTCACTGCCGCCTTCACCGGCCTCCTGCGCCGCGGCGTCGCTGACGGCACGTTTCGTGCCGACCTCGACATCCCGATGATGATCGCCGCGCTCGAGTCCGTCTTTACGTCCGGAAAGGTCGTGCGGTTGGTCGCGGAGCGCGGGTACGCCGGCGCCGCCGCGGCGATCAGCGACTTCTTCCTGCACGCCTGCCTCGCCGCGTCAGCGGACCCCGGCCGCGCGCGAAGCACATAAACGCGTTGCGCTACCCCAGCGCCAGCCGCGCGTACAGGCCCAGGTGGTCCGACGGGTAGATGTTCGCGTCGTGTGCGGCCGGTTTGTCGAACGCCAGCCCCGCCTCGACGACGCGCCACTGCTCCGAGACGAAGATGTAGTCCAGCGTCCCGTGCGGTGACGGGTCGTACGTGTTCACGGGTGTCGTCCACGTCTTCTCCGGCTCGCGGCCGTGCGCGGCCTCGTGCGCCGAACGAAAGCGCGACTTCATCAATTGCACCGCGGGCTCCGGCGGCTCCGCGTACGCGTTGAAGTCGCCAGCGATCACCGTCGGCAGTCCGCGAGCGTCGCGGTCCAGCCAGGCGAGCAGCCGCTCGAGCTGCTCGACGCGCTCGCGCTGCGCCTCCGGCGGGTGATGCAGGTGCGTGTTGACGAAGACGAACGGCGCATCGCCGCAGCGGAACACCAGCCGCTGCGCCACGCGCTCGAACGACATCAGGTCCAGGATCTCGTGCTCCTCGCACGCGACGCGCGCCAGCGTCGCGATGGCGTGGTAGCTCGCCCGCGTGTCCGGGTTCGTCGCGTGCTTGATGCGATAGTGCGGCTGCTCGGGAAGCCGCTTGTTGATCTGGCGCGCGATCCACATCCCCTGGTCGAGCACCAGGTCGACTTCCTGCAAGCCGAGCACGTCCGGCGCCAGCCCCTCGAGCTGGTCGATCACCAGTGGCGCACGGAACCCCCACTGCCCCATGCGGTTGAACAGGTTCAGCGTGGCGATTGTCACCTCGGCCATAGCCCGCCTTCCTTGCGCCCAATCGTACTACGGATCGCCCGCGGGCACAGGCTTCCGCCGTCCGTCGCCTGCCATCCGTCGTCTCTGTTGTCTGTTGTCCGTCGTCCATCCTCCGTCCTCCGTTCTGCTACCCTCTCCCCATGCACTGCACCATCGCGCTCCTGCGCGGCGACGGCATCGGCCCGGAGATCAGCGACGAGGCGCTGCGCGCGCTGCACGCCGCCGGCCAGCGTTTCAAGCATGAGTTCCAGTTCGTCGAGGCCTACGCCGGCGGCGAGGCGTGGGACCGCTACGGCGAACACCTGCCCGCCGTGACGCTCGACGCCTGTCGCAACGCTGACGCGATCCTCAAGGGTCCGTTCGGCGGCCCGCTCGCCGAGCTGCACTCGCCGAAGTGGAGCGGCGTCGAGACGACGGCGATCCTCGGCCTGCGCCGCGCCTTCGACCTCTTCATGAACCTCCGCCCCGTCGTCGTCTATCCGGAGGTCGTCGCCCTCTCGCCTCTGCGGCCGGAGATCGTCGAGGGCGCCGACATGCTCATCGTCCGCGAGCTGACCGGGGGCATCTACTTCGGGGAGCGTGGCGAGCGCGTCGTCGACGGCGTGCGCACCGTCTGGGACACCGAGTCGTACAGCGAGCGCGAGATCGCGCGCATCACCCACGGCGCCTTCCGCATCGCGCGCGGCCGCCGCAGGCACCTGACGCTCGTCGCCAAGTCCAACATCCTCGACAGCTCCGTGCTCTGGCGCGACGTCCTCGCCCGCATCGCGCCCGAGTATCCGGACGTGACGCACGACTACCTGCACGTCGACAACGCATCGATGCAGATCATCGCCAACCCGCGCCAGTTCGATGTCCTGCTCACGAACAACATCTTCGGCGACATCCTCAGCGACGAGGCCAGCGTGCTCGCCGGCTCGCTCGGCATGCTTGGCTCCGCCAGCCTGAACGCCGAGGGCTTCGGCATGTACGAGCCGATCCACGGCTCGGCGCCCGACATCGCCGGCCAGGGGAAGGCGAACCCCATCGCCATGATCCTCAGCGCGGCGATGATGCTCCGCCTGTCGTTCCGGCTCGAAGCAGAGGCCGCCGCCGTCGAGTCGGCCGTGCGCTACGCCCTCGCCGGCGGCCTGCGCACGGCGGACATCGCGGCGGCCGGCGGCGAGCTCGTCAGCACGCAGCGTATGGGCGAAGCCATCGAGCGCGCGATCCTGGCCTCGTAGGGGCGCTGCTTGCCGCGCCCCATGCGGTTGCGCGCGATGCCGCGGTGCGCACTGCGGTCGCGCGGCGCAACGTGGGCCGGACCGGGGGTAGGGGCGCTGCTTGCCGCGCCCCGTGAGCTGCTTGCCGCGCCCCGTGCGGTTGCGTGCGATGCTGCGGTGCGCACTGCGGTCGCGCGGCGCAACGTGGGCCGGACCGGGGGTAGGGGCGCCGCTTGCCGCGCCCCGTGAGCTGCTTGCCGCGCCCCATGCGGTTGCGCGCGATGCCGCGGCGCGCACGGCGCTCGCCCCGCGCAAACGGTGGCCGCCACGGGCGACGGC
>JAKAMA010000077.1 GCA_021813085.1 Chloroflexota bacterium
CCGCACGACAACAGCATCGTCTCCATGGGCTTCAAGATGTACGGGTTCGAGGACGAACTGAACGAGGTCGCGACGGCGCTCTTCGATGCGGCGACGTCGTTCCCGTACTTCCGGCTGCCGGAGCTGTTCGGCGGCGAGGCGCGCTCCGCGCACAACGCGCCGGTGCCGTACCCGGTGGCGTGCCGGCCGCAGGCGTGGGCGGCGGGCGCCTTCCCGCTGATCACGCAGGCGATCCTCGGCCTGAAACCGGAGGCGCCGGAGAAGCGGCTACGCATCGTGAACCCGAAGCTCCCGTACTGGCTGAACTCCGTGCAGGTCCGCAACCTGCGGGTCGGTGGCGGCAGCGTGACGCTGCAGTACCGGCGCGACGGTAACGACACGCGCGTCGAAATCCAGGACGAGTCCGGAGGCATCGACGTCGTGATCAGCAGCCGCTGGCCGGCCGTGTAGGCCGCTGGCCGATCAGCGAGGGTGCCGTTAGCCGACGATGAGCTTCCCGGTCATCGTCGTCGGGTGGACGTCGCACTGGTAGAAGTACGTGCCCTTCTGCAACTCAAGGGTCACCGAGTGCTTCGCCGGGCCGGTGACGACCTCGGTCTTCGCGAGGCTCTGACCGCTGTTGTCGGACCCCTTGAACACCTGCAGGTTGTGGGGGATGCCGGTGTCCTGATTGTCGATCGTGATCGTGACTGCGCCGGGGGCGGCCTTCAGCTCGGCCTTGTCGAAGAGCATGTTGCTGGCGACGAGTGTCAGGCTCGTCGGACCCGCAGGCGCGTTGGCGGCGGGCGCGGTCGCCGCTCCGGCCCCGGGCGATGTCTGCGCGGCCGGCGCCGGCGTGCTGCCGCCGCATGCGGCGCTCGCCAGCAGCGCGGCGCCGGCCAAGGCGCCGAGCGCCACCATACGCATCCGATTGTGCAGGGACATCCTCGTTTCTCCTCCATGTGCCCCGGCGCGCTCGCCAGGTGTGAACCCTTCGTTCTTGCAGATCGCCCCAATCTTCCCGAACTCGCCTGCCGCTGGCAGGTGCCATTTGGACTATTGGCAGTGCCTAAACAACCCTCTCAAGCGGTGCCGCCTGACCCTTCCGGACAACACAATTGACCGCGAGGATGACCTGTATGAGGGTCCCGCAATGTGCGGCCCTCGCCGGAGGAGATCGCATGAGGAGGCACCAATGACGTTTCCCCGCATCCCGGCCATGGGGCTTCTCGCGCTGTCGGCGGTGCTGCTCGCCGCGGCCGCAAGCGCGGGTTGCAGCAGCGACAAGAAGGGCACCAGCCCGGCAGCCGGGGGCAGCACGGTCGACGCGATCGCGAAGGAGCGTGGGCTGACACCGGAAGACGTGAAGCATGCCGTGCAGCAGTTCGTGCCGCCCGGCAAGCGCGACGAGTACGTGATGTTCTCGTCGGGCGGGCAGTCAGGGCAGGTCTTCGTGTACGGCGTTCCTTCGATGCGGCTGCTGAAGTCGATCGCCGTCTTCACGCCGGAACCGTGGCAGGGCTACGGCTACGGAGCGGACGCCGGCGCCGCCGTGCTCAAAGGCGGCAACCCGGCGATCCCGGCCAATACGGACCTGACGTGGGGCGACACGCACCACCCGGCCCTGAGCGAAACCAATGGCGACTACGATGGTCGCTGGCTGTACATCAACGACCGGGCGAACGGCCGGATGGCCATGGTCGACCTGCGCGACTTCACCACGAAGCAGATCGTCGCCGTGCCGAACATCCAGACCTCCCACGGCGGCATGTTCGTGACGCCGAACTCCGAGTACGTGCACATCTCGTCGACGTTCCCGGAGCCGTGGCCGCCGGGTTCCTACGCGGACGTGAAGGAGTACCAGGCGAAGTACCGGTCCGCTTCAGCATGGCTGAAGGTCGACCCGGCGACGGGCAGGATCGACCTCTCCAAGAGCTTCGAGATCGAGCTGCCGCCGTACAACCAGGACCTTGCCGACGCGGGCAAGCTGGTGAGCGATGGCTGGGGATTCATCGGCTCGTTCAACAGCGAGATGGCGACCGGCGGCGACAGCGAAGGCGGCGTGCCACTCGAAGCCGGCGCCTCGAAGAACAATTTCGACTACCTGCACCTGATCAATTGGAAGAAGGCGGCGGAGGTCGTCAAGGCCGGGAAGGCGCCGATGCAGAACGGCGTCCCGGTGATCTCGATGAAGACGGCGGTCCAGGAAGGGCTGCTCTACTTGATCCCGGAGCCGAAGAGTCCACACGGGGCCGACGTCGACCCGTCCGGCCGCTACATCGTGGTGGGCGGCAAGCTCGACCCGCACGTGACGATCTTCGACTTCAACAAGATCCAGACGGCGATCCAGAACAAGGACTTCGAGAAGAGCGACCCCTTCGGCATCCCCGTACTGAAGTTCGATTCGGTGGTGGCGGGGCAGGTCGAGGTAGGCGCGGGCCCGCTGCACACCCAGTTCGACGGACAGGGCCACGGCTACACGAGCCTCTTCCTGGCGAGCGCGGTGGCGAAGTTCACGCTGGGCCCCGACGTCGTGAAGAACGGCGAAAAGCCGTTCACGCTCGTGCAGACGATCCCGGTGCACTACAACATCGGCCACCTTGCGGTGACCGAGGGTGACACCGCGCACCCGGACGCGAAGTACCTGGTGGCGCTGGACAAGTGGTCGATCGACCGCTTCCAGCCGGTCGGGCCGCTGCACCCGCAGAACCTGCAACTGATCGACCTCGGCGGCGGCAAGGGGCCGATGGATCTCGTCGCCGACATGCCCGTGGGCAACGGTGAGCCGCACTACGCGGAGATCATGAAGGCCAGCAAGCTCAAGCCGCTCGTCGTGTACCCGCCGGGCACGAACCCGGGGACGATGCAGCCGGACCCCAACGCGATCAAGTTCGGGCAAGAGCGCGTCGTGCGGACCGGCAGCAACGTCGAGATCTGGATGACGGCGCAGCGGAGCCACTTCACACCCGACATCCTGCGTGTGAAGCAGGGCGACCACGTCAAGATCCACATCACCAACATCGAGCAGACCGAGGACGCGACGCACGGCTTCGCCATTGCCGACTACAACATCCAGGCGAGCCTGGAGCCAGGATCGACGACGAACTTCGAGTTCACGGCGGACAAGTCGGGGTCGTACAACTTCTACTGCACGGAGTTCTGCTCCGCGCTGCACCTGGAGATGGCCGGCTGGCTCCTCGTCGAGCCCTCGGGCTCGGCCACGATCGGACAGTAGCATGGCTGCCCTCCCCTGCCACACCGCACGGCGCGGCAGGGGAGGGCACGTCCCGGACAACGAACACATCGCGCTATGAAAACATTGTTTCGAAGGCCGGAATGGACGTGGCTCGGGCCGGCGGTCATCGCGTGCGCGCTGCTGGCCGGGGCGCTCTTCGTCCCGCTGTGGAAGATGCAGCTCGTGGCGCCCCAGTACCCGAGGGGCCTCGTGATGTACGCCTACGGCTACAAGTTCGAGGGTGCCGGCCGCTCGACGTACAACGACGTGACCGAGATCAATGAGCTCAACCACTACATCGGCATGAAGAAGATCGGCACGGTCACGGAGATGAAGCTGTTCCTCCCGGGTGTGGCCGCGCTGATCGCCGGCACCGCCGCCATCTCGTTCGTCGCGTGGCGGCGGCGCTGGTTGCGGGCACTGGTCGCGCTCGGGTTCTGGGCGATGCCGCTGTTCTTCGTGGCTGACCTGCAGTACTGGCTGTACAACTACGGCCACACGATGGACCCGACGGCCGCGCTCAACGTCCGGCCGTTCACGCCGCGGGTGTTCGGCGCCACGAAGGTGATGAACTTCCACTCGGAGACCGCGTTTCAGACGGGGTTCTACCTGATGGTGGCGGCGGCGCTCGTGATCACCGTGGTGCCGCTCGCCGCCGGCCGGCTCCGGAGGCGGCGCGCGGGGCACGTGACGGCGACACGCGATGAGGCGGCGGTGCATGCGGGACGGACGCTCGTGCTGAAGGCGCTCGTGATTGCACCGCTGATCGTTGCGGCGGCGGCGCTGACGGCGGTGCGGGCATCGGCACAGACGGCGGGCCCCGGCGAGCAGACGCTCCAGCAGCGTATCGACGCGGCGGCGCCGGACGACATCGTCATCGTCGAGGGCGGCATCTTCCGCGGGCCGGTTGTGATCAACAAGCCCATCTCGCTGATCGGGCACGGCTGGCCCGTCATCGACGGAGGCGGTCAGGGCGACGTCGTGACCGTCGCTGCCGACGACGTCGTCGTCTCCGGGTTCGTGGTGCGCAACAGCAGCAAGGACCTCTCTCGCGAGCCGGCCGACATCAAGGTGCGTCATGCGGATCGCGTGAAGATCAAAGGGAACCGGCTGCAGGACGCTCACTTCGGCATCCACGTCACGCGCAGCAAGGAAAGCGTGTTCGAGGGCAACGTCATCGACACGGGTGGGCGCATCGCCATCGAGCGGCGGGGGCACGGCATCTATCTGTGGGAGGTCTCGCGTTCGACTGTGCACGGGAACACGGTGCGCAACGCGGCGGACGGCATCCACCTGGAGTTCTCGGACAGCAACGGCGTCGGCGCCAACGATGTGCGCCAGAGCCGCTACGCGCTGCACCTGATGTACGCGCACGGCAACAGGATCATCGGCAACACGTTCCGCGACAATCTCTCCGGCGCGGTGCTGATGTTCTCGCACGACCTGCTCGTGAAGGACAACGAGCTGTCCAGCAACCGCAAGGGCGCAACCGGCGCCGGGATGTTGATCAAGGATGACGACAACCTGTTCGTCGAGGGCAACCGCGTGCTCCGCAACACGTACGGGATGATGGTCGAGGGATCGCCTCAGTCGGCCGGTGCGACGGCGATCTTTCGCCGCAACGTGGTCGCGCTGAACGACGCCGGGCTCGGGCTCATGTCCAACGCACCGATCACCTTCGTGGAGAACGCGATGATCGACAACACGGTGCAGGTGCGGGCGCTCGGCGGGGACCTGACGAGCCGCGCGCTGTCCGGCCACGGCGGCCCTTCGGCGGGTGGGGCCGGAGGCGGCGTGCCGCACGGCATCGCCTGGTCGAGCGCAGGGTATGGGAACTACTGGAGCGACTATCGCGGCTACGATGCGGACGGCGACGGCGTCGGCGACCTGGCGTATCGGCCGCGGCCGCCGTTCGCCGGGCGGCTCGCCACAGACGACGCGCTCCGGCTGTTCCAGTACACGCCCGCACAGCAGGCGATCGACATCGCCGCCGACCTGTTTCCGGTGTACCGCTATGACGCGGTGATGGAGGACAGCCGTCCATTGATGGAGCCGCCCGCCGGCCTCGGCGTCCCGCACGGGGGCGGCGTGAACGTGCGGCTGCTTGCGGCCAGTGTGGCACTCATCGGACTCGCGGCGGCGGGTGTCGGCTTCGCGGCCGGGGCCGATGCGCGGCGCTCGCTCCGCCGGCGGCTGGCGCCAGGCGGGCGCCTGCCGCGGGGGGCGCCGGCATGACGCGCGCGGAGCGTGGCGCCGTGGGCGGAGGCGTCGAGCCGGTGCTGCGCGTGGAGCACCTGGGCAAAGCCTTCGGGCGCGCGCGGGTGCTGCACGACTTGAGCTTCGAGGTGGCGCGCGGGGAGGTGCTGGCGCTGCTGGGCGCGAACGGCGCCGGCAAGACGACGACGCTGGCCTGCATCCTCGGCATCGTGCCGTTCGAGGGCACGGTCACGGTCGGCGGGGTTTCGGTGCGGCGAGAGGGCAAGCGGGCACGCCACCAGATCGGGTACGTGCCGCAGACACCCGCACTCAGGGAAGGCGACACGTGCCGCGAGGCGCTGCGCTTCCTCGCCGAGCTCAAGGGCGCGGCGGCGGCGCGTGCGGATGAACTGCTCGCGCGCGTGGACCTGGCGGCGCAGCGCGACCAACGCATCGGCAGCCTCTCCGGGGGGATGCGCCAGCGCCTCGCGCTCGCGGCGGCGCTGCTGGCGGACCCGCCGGTGCTGCTGCTGGACGAGCCGACAACGAGCCTCGACGCCGCAGGCAGACGCGAGTTCTACGCGCTCGTCCGGCAGCTTCGGGGCGAGGGCAGGACCATCGTGCTCTCGACGCACGCGGTCGACCAGCTCGACACGCTGGCGGACCGCGCGCTGATCCTGCACGAGGGGCGCGTCGCGTTTGACGGGACGGTAGCGGAGCTGGGCGCCCGCTCGCAGCGCCGCCGGTACGTGGTGAGCGTCAACGGCACGGCCGCGGCCTTCCGGCAGGCCCTGCGCGACGCGGGCATCGACGCCTCGCACGTGCGCGAGGACGGCCTGCGCTGGGAGGACATCCTGACGGAGGCCGCCGGCGGGGGCCACGAGCAGCCGGCGGAGGGGGCGCGATGAAGACCGCCGGTATCGTCGCGCGCAAGGAGTTGCGGCAGGCGGTGGGCAGCTCGTGGCTGCTGCTCTACGCGGCGCTGTTCACGGCCCTCGCGCTGGCGCTTTCGTACCTGGGTGCGCGCAACCTCGGGGACCTGGGGTTCGAGAACTTCAGCAGGACGACGGCGAGCCTGCTGAACCTCTGCCTGCTGCTGGCGCCGCTCGTCGCGCTGTCGCTTGCCGCTGACAGCATCGCCGGCGAGCGGGAGCGGGGGACGCTCGCGTACCTCCTCTCGCAGCCGCTCGACCGCTGGGAGCTGCTGCTCGGCAAGTTCGCGGGGCTGTTCGCGGCGATCGGGCTGGCGACGGTGGCGGGCTTCGGCATCGCGGGCGTGGCGATCGCGCTGCTCGCCTCGACGATGGACGCGGGGACGTACGCGCTATTCCTCGCGCTCGTGCTGGCGCTGATCGCGGTGATGACGGGCCTCGGGCTGGTGGCGTCGGTCGTGTCGCGCACGCGGGTGCAGGCGCTCGGGCTCGCGGTGCTGGTGTGGTTCGTGGCCGTATTCGTGTTCGACCTGCTGCTCATCGGCACCGTGTCGGCGACCTCGCTGGGCGGAGGTGGCCTCTTGCTGGCACTGCTGCTGAACCCCGTCGAGATCGTGCGCGTGCTGGCGATCATCCAGCTCGAGCCGGACTTGCAGATCCTTGGCCCCTTCGGCTCGTACCTGCTGGAGCGCACCGGGGCAACCGGCGCCAGCGTGATCCTGGGCGCGGCGCTCGCCGCGTGGGTGGCGGCGCCGGTGGCCGCCGCGGCGTGGCTCTTCGAGTCGAAGGGCTGAGGCGGCGCCGCTATTCGCGCGGCACGAGCGCCAGGTGCTCCGAGGTGAGCACGATGCGCCAGTCGCGGCGCGACGGGATGCCCAGCACCTCGTACGGGTGCGCTGGCACGTCGACCTCGAACACGTACGGCTCGCTGAGGTCGGCGCTGATGGCGTTGGCGCGCATGAAGATGCGGTGCGTGTTGCCCATCGCCACTTCCTCGATGATCTCGGTCTCGAGGACGGCATCGCCCGGGTCGCGCGGCTCGCGCCCCTCACGGAGCACGAGGATGTGCTCGGGGCGGATGCAGAGCCAGACGTCGCCGTGCAGCGGGACGTGGGGATCCCGGACGCGCGCGGTGCACCACGGCGTGCGCACGACGGCGACGCCCTCGGCGTAGGCGACGACCTCGCCGGGAAGGATGTTGCGCACTTCGCCCAGCTCGGCGACGCGGCGGGAGACCGGCCGCCGGAAGACCTCGGCCCGGCTCCCCTGCTGGAGCACGCGGCCCTCGTCGTAGACGACGATGCGGTCCGCGAGCGCGTGCGCCTCGTTGAGGTCGTGGGTGACGAGCAGCACGGTCAGTCCGAGCCGCGCCCGGAGCGCGCTGATCTCGCGGCGGAGCGCCCAGCGGAGCGGCGGGTCGAGGGCCGAGAAGGGCTCGTCGAGCAGGAGCAGCGACGGCTCGGGCGCCAGCGCGCGGGCGAGGGCGACGCGCTGCTGTTGGCCGCCGGAAAGCTGCGAGGGGCGGCGGTCGGCCAGGCCTTCGAGCCCGAGGAGGACGAGGAGGCGCTCGACGCCCTGGCGGCGGCGGGCTTTCGGCCAGTGGGCGATGCCGAACTCGATGTTGGCGCGGGCGGAGAGGTGCGGGAAGAGCGCCATCTCCTGCACGACGTAGCCGGCGCGACGCTGCTGCGGCGGCAGGTCGACCCGCGCCTGTGCGTCGAAGGCGACGGTGCCATCCGGGAGGACGATGCGGCCGGTCTGGGGCGTGAGGAGGCCGGCGACGGCCTTGAGCGTGAGGGACTTCCCCGACCCCGACGGCCCAAACAGCACGACGAGCTCATCCGCGGCCTCGAACTGTGGCTGGAGGTCAAAGGTTGCGAGCTTCTTGCGAATGTCAACTTCAAGCATGACAGTCCCGGGCCGGGGCGTCCACTCCCAGTAGAGCCGATGACGGCCGCCGAAGGTATGGGCCGAACGGCAGCGCCAAGTGGGGGCCAAGTGACTCTGCGGCGGCCCCCTCCCGCGGCGCTATTGTAGGCATGATTGCAAGTGATTCCGGGGAGGACAATATGCGCAGCATGGTTATGGAGCCGGTCCCCAGCACGGCGTCGGCGGCCGATGAGGATGCCAGCACGGCGCTCGCGCTCTGCGCGGGTGCGCTTGCGGCGATCGACGCGCAGCGTCTCGAGTCCTGGGAGGAGTTGGGCTTGACGATGTCGCAGGTGCGCTTCCTGCAGGTGCTCTCGCAGCCGCACCGGCGGCTGCCGCGGGCCAGCGAGATCGCGGGCGTCCTGCGGGTGCACCCGGCGACGGTCACGTACATGACGGATCGTCTCGGGGCGCTGGGGCTCGTGCGGCGGTCAGTCGACCGGCGTGACCACCGGGTGAAGCACATCGAGCT
>JAKAMA010000078.1 GCA_021813085.1 Chloroflexota bacterium
CACGGGTCCGGCCAAGCTGCTCGCGCTGACGCCCCCGTTGTTCGCGGTGTTCGCCGTGAAGCTGCCGCCCTGCCCGAACACCCGCGTCGCCGTCTGAGAGGTGATCGGGGTGTCGTACTCCAGTACCCGGTTGTTGCCGGCGTCGGCGACGTAGAGACGGCCAGCGCTGTCCACCGCCACGCTCCACGGTTGATACAGGCTGTTGGCACTCAGACCCCCGTTGTTCGCGGTGTTCGTCGTGAAGCTGCCGCCCTGCCCGAACACCCGCGTCGCCGTCTGCGAGGTGAGCGGGGTGTCGTACTCCAGCACCCGGTTGTTGGCGAAGTCGGCCACGTAGAGCCGCCCGGCGCCGTCCACCGCCATGGATGATGGATAGGACAAGCTGCTTGCGCTGAGGCCCCCATTGTTCGCGGTGTTCGTCGTGAAGCTGCCGCCCTGCCCGAACACACGGTCGGCGACCGTGTCGCCGGGCGCGGCGAACGCCGACACGACGGCGAAGAGGGCGACCAGCAACGCGGCGCTCGTCGCCGCATGGATAAAGCCTGTCAGGAGGCGCACTGCTCCTCCTCCAGAATCGCGGGGCGAGGCGACCTTACGTCTTCAGCAGGCGGGTGTCAAGATCACGATGTGCCGCGGTAGCGGGGGTCGCCCGCAGATTCAGTGCCTGTTGGAGTTCTGGACTCGCCATATCGAAGAGCCTGCTTCGTGGTGCTTTCGGGTGGATCGGATCCTCGCACGCGGCATCGGCAACGTCAATCGAATTGTTGGGCAGGGCTTGGCGTCTCGCTCTGGTTGCCAGGGGACACAAGCAGGCCGGCTCGGGTATGGTCGCGGGAAATCACGATGTCCCCATCGTGCTGGGCCGCGCTGACTTGCAGGACGGATACCGATGAGCGCTGCGCCTGTCTGCTGATCGGTCAACCGAGACTCACCTGCCGGCAAATTGACTCGAACTCGTCGGCAAAATAGCCCGCGAACACGGCATCGTCAGCTTGCTCGCGGACAGAACCGGACCACGCTTGGAACGCTTTGCCCGCCGAGGGCCCTGCACAGTAGACGAGTCGGGCAGTACTCTTCTCGATGGGCTTCCAGATGTGATCGTCGTCGGGACGAACCTTCACCCCCACGATCGCGATGACGTCCGCGAGCTTCACCAGCTCCGCCCACCGCGCCCGTTGGCCGCGAATGAACGATGCGCCAGCGGTGGTCGCCTTTCTGGGCTCGAAGTAACTCATCACCGGTGGTACAGCGTCTCCGGCGATCCGAGCCGAGAACTGACCGGGGTCGTCGACGACGGTCACGGGACCGTCGATGGTCACGCCCACGCCCGAGAATGAAACGCCCGAAGATGACATCCTTGCACCATCGCAGAACAGGTGACAACAACCGTGCGGCAGGCAAAGTTCGACTTGATCCCTTCCGGCGCCCTGAGCGACCACGGGCTGCACGCCGACGTGACCAAGGGAGAGTTCGAGTAGGCGATCGTAGTTGAGTGTCCCGATGGCCCCGCTCCAGCCGCCGCGCCGAATTCGTCTGGCCAGCTCGACATAGAGGTTCGATGTCCGCGGCTTGAACTCGAAGAAGAACGCCGCCATCGCACGCTGAAGAATCGGCATCGCGTGCGAGTTCGTTTTCGCCAGACGCGCCATCCCTCGTTCAAAATCGCTCTGGAATTCGGAGGCGAGTTCACCCGGCAGCCGCCCCCAACCCGGAGGATTGAACTTGCGGAGCGCTTCGAACAGCGCTCCGCCTATCGGTGGAGTTCCGCCGAGGTCGGACCCGTAGCTCGCGCCGGCTCCCAAAAGGAAGATCTTCATAGCTACTAGATCGTACCGCCAACGCGACTCGCGAGTCACGTGGAGTTCTGGCAAGTCTACGTCGGCCGACGTCACGACTTGGTCATGGTCGTGGCGTGGTGAGCTTACGGGCTGGCGACATCATCGACGGCCCCGATCCGGGACCGCCCGGCGCCGCCTGCGGTTCCTTGCCATAGCACATCCGTTCTACTAGACTGCTGTGATCTCCCCGCACGCCGCTGGAGCACCACGATGCGCCTGGCCTGCGTCTCCGTCCCCCGCTTTGCGCTCGCCGTCGAGGCGCGGCTCGACCCGCGGCTGCTGCGCGCGCCCGCCATCGTCTACGACGGCAACCGGGTGCTCGAAGCCTCGCCTGAGCTGACCGGCGTGCATCCCGGGCAGCCGCTGCGCCAGGCGCGCGCCGCGTATCCGGGCGCTGTCTGCGTGCCCCCCAACCTGCTGCTCTACCGTGCGATCTCCGGGGCGATGCTGCAGGCGCTGGGACAGGTGGGCCCGCAGGTCGAGCTGGCGGAACAGGGGCGCGCCTACGTCGACGTCGGCGGCCTCGACGCCGACGCCTTCGCGCTCGCCGGGAAGACCGTTGACGTCGTACGTGCCGCGACCGGCCTGCTGCCGTCGGTGGGGGTCGCCGAGGGCAAGTTCGTCGCGCGCGTCGCCGCCGAGCTGTGCCCGCCGGGCGACGCCGGCGTCGTGCCGCCCGGGCGCGAGCGCGACTTCCTGCGCGACAAGAGCGTCTCGCTGCTGCCGTTCGCGCCGGAGACCATCGAGCACCTGCGGACGCTCGCCCTGCACACGCTGGGCGACATCGCCGGGCTGCCGAAGACGGCGGTCGAAGCGCAGTTCGGCGGCGGCGCCGGCAGGCGTCTGTGGGAGCTGGCGCACGGCATCGACCGCGAGCCGCTGCGGCCGCACAGGCCGGAGGAGTCGCTGAGCGAGCGGCTGACGTTCGACGCCCCCGTCGTCGCGGACGAGGCGCTGCTCATGGCCGGCCGCCAGTTGCTCCAGCGGCTCGCCGGCAGGCTCGACCGCCGCGCCGCCCGCACGATGCGCCTGCAGGTGCTCGCCGGCGGACGGCTGCTCTGGGAGCGTCTGGAGACGTTCCGCGAGCCGACCGCCGACGAGGGGCGCCTGGCGTTCATCCTGAAGACGCGGCTGTCCGCGCTGCGCCTCACGGAGGCCGTCGATACGCTCGTCGTCACGCTGGGAGGCATCGGCCGCGAGGCCGCGCGCCAGCCCAAGCTCATGACCGAAGCCAACCCGCAGATCGCGTCGCTCGCCGACGCCATCCGGCAGGTCCGCGCCCGCTACGGCCGGCCGGTGGTGTGGCGCGCGGTGGAGGTGGACCCATGCTCACGGCATCCGGAGGAGCGGGCGGCCCTGATACCGTACGACGCCTGAACCTCCCGCGGCCGCTCCGCGTCGAGGCCGGCGACGACGGCACGCCCCGCCGCGTCCAGCACCGCGGCCAGACGGCCCGTCCGGGGCGCTGGCGCGCCGTCGTCCAGGTGCGCGAGCGCTACCGGGTCGACGACCGCTGGTGGACCGACGCCCCGGTGTCACGCGAGTACTTCGAGCTGCTGCTGGATGGCGGCCTCCCGTTCACCGTCTTCCATGACCGCATCGACACGCGCTGGTACGCGCAGCGGGACGGCTGATGTACGTCGAGCTGCACTGCCATAGCTGCTTCTCCTTCCGCGAGGGCGCGTCGAGCCCGGCGGAGCTGGTGCTGGCCGCGCGCGGGCTCGGCTACGAGGCGCTGGCGCTCACCGACCACGACAATCTCGCCGGCGCGATGGAGTTCGCGCAGGCCGCGAAGGAGTGGGGCGTCCGGCCGATCATCGGCGCGGAGATCACGCTGCGCACGGGCGGGCGCCCGTCGGGGCGCGGCGCGCCCGCCGCCGACGGCGAAGCATCGCCGGCCGCGCACCTGACGCTGCTCGCCGAGACGCCGCGCGGCTACGCCAACATCAGCCGCCTGCTCTCGCACGCGCACCTGTCGAGCCCGCGCGACGCGCCGTCGCTCGACCCGGCAGAGTTGGCGTCGTGTGCCGAAGGCGTCATCGCGCTCTCCGGCTGCCGCGCCGGCGAGGTCTCGCGCCTCGTCGAAGCCGGCGACGTCGAGGCCGCGTACGAGGCCGCCGCCCGCTACGCCGCCATCTTCGGCACGGGCAACTTCTACATCGAGCTGCAGGACAACTTCGTCCGCGGCGACCGCTCGCGCAACCGCGGCCTCGTCGAACTGGCGCGCAGGCTCGGGCTCGGCGTCGTCGCCACCAACAACGTCCACTACCACGACCGGGCGCGGCACCGGCTGCAGGACGTGCTCGTGGCGGTGCGCCACCACAGCACGCTCGACGCGTCAGAGCACCTGCGCCGCAAGAACGCCGAGTTCTACCTCAAGCACCCGGCGGAGATGGCGCGGCTCTTCGCGGAGCTGCCGGAGGCGGTCGCCAACACCCGCGCGATCGCCGAGCGCTGCACGTTCGACCTGACGCGCGACCTCACCTACCGCTTCCCGGACTTCCGGGCGCCCGACGGCCGCAGCGCCGACGCGTTCCTCGAAGCGGTCTGCTTCGAAGCCGCGCGCGAGTATTACGGGCGCATCACGCCGGACCTCGAACGCCGCATCCGGCACGAGCTGGAGCTGATCCGGCAGTCGGCGCAGGCCGGCTTCTTCCTGCGCAACTGGGAGATCATGCGCTACGCCCGCACGCACGGCCTGCCCGCCCGTGGCCGCGGCTCGTCGGTGGGGTCACTGGTCTGCTACCTGCTCGGGCTCTCCGGCATCGACCCGATCAAGTACAACCTCTTCGTCGGCCGCTTCCTCAACGAGGCGCGCCGCAAGGAGGACGTGCCGGACATCGACATCGACTTCGCGCGTGAGGCGCGGGAGAAGATGTTCGCGCACGTCTTCGCGACGTACGGCAGCGAGCACGCGGCGCTCGTCGCCAACGTCATCACGTACCGCTACCCGATGGCGGTCCGCGACGTCGGCAAGGCGCTGGGGCTGCCGGAGGCGGACATCGACAAGCTCGCCAAGCGGATGCGCGGCCGCTTCGCGCGCCCGCTCGCCGAAGAGATGCGCGCCATGCCGGAGTTCGCGTCGCGCGTGGACGCGCCGCCCTGGCGCGAGTTCGTGCGCCTCGTCGAGGAGCTGCGGGGCATGCCGCGGCACCTGGGCCAGCACGCCGGCGGCATCATCATCTCCGACACGCCGATCGTCGAGCAGGTGCCCGTACAGCCCTCGGCGATGCCCGGCCGCTACATCTGCCAGTGGGACAAGGACTCGGTCGCCGACGCCGGCTTCATCAAGATGGACTTCCTCGGCTACCCGAGCCTGGGGCATCTCTACCGCGCGCTCGCCCTGATCGAGGAGCGGCGCGGCCGGCGCATCGACCCCGTGCGCATCCCGCTCGACGACCCGGAGGTCTACGCGATGATCCGCCGGGGCGACATCCTGGGCATCGTCCAGATCCAGAGCCGGGCGCAGCTCCAGGCGATCCTGCGCCTCGACATCGCGTCGATCGAGGACCTCGTGGTGCAGGTGGCGCTGATCCGCCCCGGCCCGATTCAGGGCGGCGCCGTCAACCCGTACATCGCGCGCTGCCAGGGCCGCGAGCCGGTGACGTACGACCACCCCTGCCTGGAGCCGATCCTCGGCGAGACGAAGGGCGTGATCGTCTTCCAGGAGCAGGTGCTGGAGGTGGCGATGGCGGTCGCCGGCTTCACCGCCGGACAGGCGGAGTCGCTGCGGCGGGCGATGAGCCGCAAGCGCTCGCGCGAGGAGATGGAGAAGCTGCGGGACGCCTTCTTCGAGGGCGCGCGGGAGAAGCGCCTCGTCGACGACGCCACCGCCGCCGTGATCTTCGAGAAGATCGTCGCTTTCGCGGCGTTCGGTTTCCCCAAGGCGCACGCGGCGGCGATGGCCGAGACGGCCGGCAAGCTCGCCTGGGTCAAGCGCTACTATCCGGTCGAGTTCTACTGTTCGTGGCTCAACGAATGGCCATTCGGCTTCTACAGCCCCGGCGTCATCGTCAACGAGGCGCGGCGCAACGGCATCGAGGTGCGCGGCCTCGATGTCAACCGCAGCCGCGGCGCGTGCGTGATCGAGGACGACACCATCCGGCTCGGCTACAACTACGTGCGCGGCATCGGCGCGGCGACGCGCGCACGGCTCGACGACGAGGCGCGGCACGGCCCGTACGCCTCGCTCTGGGACTTCTGGCGCCGCACGCGCATCGAGCGCACGCCGATCGAGCGGCTGGTCCGGCTCGGCGCGTTCGCCTTCACCGGCCTGCACGAGCGCGCGCTGCTCTGGCAGCTCGGGCTGTTCTACCGGCCGCTCGGCGCGCAGCTCCCGCTCGCGCTGCCGTACGAGGCCGACCTGGTGCCGCTCGTCGAGATGACGGACGGCGAGCGCCTCGTGACGGACCTGCAGTTCACCGAAGGCGCGGTGACGACGCGCGGCCACATCATGGACCTCGCGCGCGGCGGGCTGCACGAGGGCGTCACGCCGAGCCACGTCGTCGACCGCATGGCGGACGGCGCGCCCGTCACCGTCGCAGGCTTCGTCGCCGTGCGGCAGGCGCCGGAGACGGCGAAGGGCTTCGTCTTCCACACGCTGGAGGACCGCTACGGGCTGATCAACGTGATCACGAAGCCGCATCTGGTGGCGCGCTACCAGCGCATCATCGAGCACGCGGGCGCGCTCGTCGTGCACGGCCACATCGAACGCGAGGAGCGCGCCGTCAACGTCGTCACCGAGCGCATGGAGGAGCTGGCGCTCGCCGGCGCGCGGCAGCGCGCGCTGCGCCATGCGGCGCACAGTTGGTGACCCGCCGCAGGCTCCCGCCCGCTGCCGGTCACCGTGAAGCGTAGTGACAACCCGGACGGGCCGTACGGCCTGCAGGGAGACCGAATGCAACAGGAAGCAGCCAGCGGCCGCTCGCATGACCCCGTATCGGTGGGACCCCGAGCGCAGGCGGCCGCAGGGATCGAGCCGGCCGCTGGCTCCGTTTGGCCGCCAGACGGGATCCCCCGCGCCCGCCAGCGCGGCCTACTCGGCCACTCAACCGCGCGCGATTTCGAGGAGATCCTCGAGGCCGAGTGGGCGCGTGATCGCGATCATTGCTGGCCGGTATAGCGGAAGTCGTTCGCCGTCGTGCCCGTCTGGGAGCGCAGGGCGCCGAAGACGTCGTACGTGTAGCTGTCCGTGACGCTGCCTGACGCATCCGTGAGCTGCGCCGTGCTGCCCAGGCCGGATGTCATGTGCACAACTGCCCGACCAGTGCCAGCAGCCGGGTGTAGTGCGCGATCCACGTGTCGTCCCAGGCGCGCGGTGCCGCCGGCTGCGGCTGCGCCTCGTCGGCCACGTGGATGGCGCGCGCCTCACTGAGATGCGCGGTGCTGGCCGCGCACTGCCCGGCCGGCCACGGTGGCGCGCACGAGGCGGTGATCCAGTCCGCGATCTGCGTCCACCATCCGGCCGTCCGGCGGAGGAAGGTGGCGGGGGACCCGTCGCGGAACTCGGGGCCGCTCACCTGATACTGGGGCGTGGCGGCGCCGGCGAGGTCGAGCCGCGCGTCCTCCCGCAGCGTGGCGACCGCCCACGTGCACTCGCTGGCGGGCGGCGCGCTCACGGCAGGGGGCGGCGGCGCGACGGGGGAGCGGTTGTCGGGGATCCGGTCGAGCGGCACGAGGCGCGTACCGTCCCAGCGGAAGCGCACATCGGCCGTGCCGCCAGTTGGACAACAGGCGCCGTCGCCGGCGTTGAATAGCGGGTATTCGAGCGTCACCGTGTCGTCGGTGCGCGAGATAACAGCGATCTGAGCGGACGGTGCCTGCGTGTCCGTGCCGAGGTAGTGCTCGGTGAAGAAGAACGCGCGGTGATCGTACTCGGACGCGCCGATCCGGCTCCCGATGATCACGTGGAGTGGGCAGGCGTCGCACCACACCGCCGCGACGGCCCCACATTGCGAGCCGGTCAGGCAGGACGGCGCATACCCCTGCTGCCGCACCGCCGCCTTCGCTGCCGCTGCCGCCTGCGTCGCCGGTGGCAGCGTGTCGCCGGACGGCGTCGGCGCGGCCGCCGCGTTGGGCACATCGACGCCGGGCGCGCCACCGCACGGCGCCAGTGCGGGCGGGCAGAGGTCGGGCGTCGCGGTGGCCGTCGGGGCGGCGCGCTGGCGGACGAGGCCGCCGAGCACGCCGTCGAGGCCGCCGCCGCCGGCGTCCTGGTAGATGGCGAGGCCGCCGCTGACAAGGACGAGCGCGACGATGGTGGCGGTGAGGAGCCGGATCATGGGGTGACCTCCTGCGGGCCGGGTGCCGCCGAACGCCCCTCCTTCGGCGGGGTGGCCGCCAGCGTACATCACCCTGGATGCGGCCGGCCGGCCCCGCACGGCGATCATCGCATTGGGGTGCGACAGGGGCTGTCGCCGGACGGGGCTTCAGACATGAAAAAAAGAGACCAGTCCACGCCGGCGGCAGCGGTCCACGGGCCGTCCAGGCGGCCGGCCAGCGTCCAGCGTGGCGTCCAGCACGCCCGCGCTGGCGACGCCACGCCTCGTGCAGCCGCGCCAGCAACTGCTGCATCAGCTCGCCGGGCACAGGCCGCAGGGGCGCCGCGGCCGCGGCCCGATACGGCTCGTGCAAGGGATGCCGCTCTATCGTGAGGTCGTGTTGCGCGGCGGGACCGTCGAAGCGGCGCTCTCGCGCCTCGCCAAGCAGGGACACAGCGCCGCGGCGGAGATGGACCTCTCGACCGCGCGGGCGCTCGTGAAGGATCTGACGGCGCTGCTGACGCCCGTTGCCGAGTAGCCGGCGCCACGCGAGGTCTTCGGCTTACTGGGACTCAGTGCTCAGCCCGCGGGCCGCAGTCAACGCCTACTTCACCGCGTGTGCGGACCAGAT
>JAKAMA010000079.1 GCA_021813085.1 Chloroflexota bacterium
GCGCTTCCCCGCTGGCAGCGCGGTGGACGCGCAGGCGCTCCGGGCCGCGCGTCTGATCCGGAGCGCGCGCCGCCCCGTAAAGGTGCTCGGCGACGGCGAGCTGTCGGTCGCGCTGACCGTCGAAGCGGTACGCTTCACGAAGCCCGCTGTGGCGAAGATCGAGGCGGCGGGCGGCAGCGTCCGCTGGCTCAACGGCGAGCCCCGGCGTGCGGAGCCAGAGGCGGCGGCGCCCGAGGCGAAGCCGCGGCGGGCGCGGACGACGAAGAAGGAGACGGCAGAGGCCGCGGCACCCCCACCGGCAGGGGAGGAAGGGGCGTAGATGGCTCTGGCAGCGAGCCGCCAGCAAGCGGCATCGCGTCCGCGCCTGCTTCAGGCGCTCATCGACGCGCTGCACCAGGAGGACGTCCGCAAGAAGCTGCTCTTCACGGGCGCGCTGCTCGTCGTCTTCCGCTTCGTCGCGCACATTCCGATCCCGGACGTTGACCCGCGGCAGATCCAGTCGGCGTTCAACCAGAGCCAGGTGCTGGGGCTTTTCAATCTGTTCAGCGGCGGCGCCCTCAGGCGCATCAGCATCGCCGCGCTGGGCGTCTACCCATACATCACGGCCACGATCATCATGCAGCTCATCACGCCGCTGTTCCCCTCGCTGCAGAACCTGCAGAAGGAAGGCGAGCAGGGGCGTCACCGCCTCGAGCTCTATCAGTACTGGATGTCGGTGCCGCTCTGCTTCGTGCAGGGCTACGCGCAGCTCGTCATCCTCCACCGGCTGGCCCAGGGCACGACGGCGTTCCACTTCTCGCCCGGGTTCACCGGCAACAACGCATTGCCCACCGTGACCGCACTCTTCGCGCTCACCGCGGGCACGATGTTCCTGGTCTGGCTCGGCGACCTGATCACGGAGAGCGGCATCGGCAACGGCATCTCGCTCATTATCTTCGGAGGCATCGTCGCCGGCATGCCCGGCCTGCTCGTGCAGGTGAGGAACTCCTCGATCGGTATCTTCGGCCTCATCCTCATCGTGATCGTCGCGGTTGGCCTCGTCGCGTCGATGGTGTGGATGCAGGAGGCGGTGCGCAAGATCCCCGTGCAGTATGCGAAGAGCGTCTTCCGGGCCGGCAAGATGTACCGCCAGTCCGGGCAGAGCCATATCCCGCTGCGCGTGAACTCCGCCGGCATGATCCCGCTGATCTTCGCGTTCTCGATCGTCATCCTGCCTTCGCTCGGGGCGCAGTACTTCCAGACGTCGGGCACGGCCTGGGTCCGCGCCATCGCGAACTTCATGAACAACACGTTCTCTCCCGGCTCCACGGGCGGGCGGACGAACGCCAGCATCGGCTTCTACTTCGCGATCTTCCTGCTGGTCGTCGTCTTCAGCTTCTTCTACACGCTCGTGGTCTTCCAGCAGCAGAACCTGGCGGAGAACCTCCAGAAGCAGGGCGGCTTCGTCCCGGGGATCCGCCCGGGGCGCCCCACAGGCGAGTACATCATGCGCGTGCTCGTGCGCATCACGTGGGCCGGCGCGATCTTCCTCGGTATCGTGGCCGTGATCCCCTATCTGGCGACCAACTGGTTCGGCATCACGTCGCTCCAGATCAGCAGCACCGGCCTGCTGATCGTGGTCGGCGTCGTCATCGATACGATGAAGCAGCTCGAAGCGCAGCTCCTCATGCGAAACTACGAAGGGTTCATACGCTAGGTGTACGTCATCTTCTTCGGGCCCCCGGGAGTCGGCAAGGGTACGCAGGCGGCGATCGTCGCCGAGCGTACGGGCTGGGCGCACATCTCGACCGGCGACATGCTGCGCGCGCACGTCAGGGAGGGCACGGACCTCGGGCGCAAGGCGAAGGCGTTCATGGATCAGGGCCTGCTGGTGCCCGATGACCTCGTCATCGACATGTTCATGGCGCGCCTCGCCGAGATTGGCGACCGGGGCTTCGTGCTCGATGGCTTTCCGCGCACGCTGGCCCAGGCACGGGCGCTCGACGCGGCGCTGGCGCGCGGTGGCGGCGCCATCGACCTCGCCGTCAACATCACCGCGCCCGACAGCGTGCTCGTGGAGCGGATGATGGGCCGCGCCGCAGAGTCCGGCCGTGCCGATGACACGCCCGAGGCGATCCGCGTCCGGCTCGAGGTGCAGAAGCCGGCGGCGGAGCTGCTCGACCATTATCGCCACGCCGGCAAGCTCAAGGACATCGACGGCTGCCCCGCCGTGGCACAGGTGACCGAGGCGATCCTGGAAGCGCTGGGCGTCGGCGTCAGGCCGCAGGGCCCGCGGTAGGGCGGAGCCGATGCCCATCATCATCAAGTCCGACGAGGAGATCGCCATCATGCGTCATGCCGGAAGCGTCGTCGCGCGGACGCTACGGCGCCTCGTCGAAGAGCTCCGGCCAGGGCTCGTCGTCAAGGAGCTGGACAAGATCGTCCGCAGAGAGTTCGACAAGCACAAGGTGATTCCGACCTTCCTCGGCTACCACGGCTATCCGGCGACGGTCTGCGTCTCCGTCAACGACGAGATCGTGCACGGGATCCCCGGGAGGCGCGTGATCGAGGACGGCGATGTGGTGAGCCTGGACCTCGGCTGCACGTACGAGGGGTTCGTGGCGGACTCGGCGCTGACCGTCATCGTAGGCGCGCCGAAGCCGGGGACGGAGCGGCTGGTTGACGTAACACGTGAGTCGCTCGACGAGGGCATCCGGCAGGCACGGCCTGGCAACCGTCTCGGTGCGATCTCGCACGCCATCCAGACGTACGTCGAGTCGCGGGGTTTCGGCGTCGTGCGCGAATACGTTGGGCACGGCGTGGGCCGGCAGATGCACGAGGAGCCGCAGGTGCCGAATTACGGCCCGCCGGACCGCGGCCCGCTCCTGAAGAAGGGGATGGTGCTCGCGCTCGAGCCCATGGTGACGATGGGCGACTGGCGGACGCGCCAGATGGAGGACAACTGGACCGTCAAGACCGTCGATGGCAGCCTGGCGGCCCACTTCGAGCACACGATCGCGATCACCGACGGCGAGGCGCGCGTGCTGACGGTCCCATAGGAAGGCAGATAAAAGGTTTCGTTCGCGGAACCGGGAGCGGATTCAGTATACTAATAGCCTTGAGATCGAGGATCTCGATAGGAGAGAATGGCCAATCGTTCACGTCGTCAGCAGACCGGCGGCGGCACCCGTAACAAGAAGGACGCCATCGAAGTCGAGGGCGTCGTGCGGGAACCGCTGCCCAACGCCATGTTCAAGGTGGAGCTGCCGAACGGGCACCAGGTGCTGGCGCATATCTCGGGCAAGATCCGGCTGCACTTCATCAAGGTGCTGCCGGGTGACCGGGTGTTGGTGGAGCTGTCGCCCTACGACCTGACGCGTGGGCGCATTACGTATCGGTTCAGGTAGAGGGGGCGGCGATGAGAGTGCGGGCGTCGATCAAGAAGCGCTGCGAGAAATGCAAGATCATCAAGCGGCACGGGGTGCTGCGGGTGATCTGCGAGATCCCGAAGCACAAGCAGCGGCAGGGGTAAGGGAAGATGGCACGAATCGCCGGCGTAGATATCCCGCGCGAGAAGCGCGTTGACGTGTCGCTGCGCTACATCTTCGGCATCGGCTCCACGGCCGCGGCGAAGATCGTGACGCAGACGCAGGTCAACCCCGCGACCAAGGTGCGCGACCTCACGGATGAAGAGGTAAACCGGATCCGCGAGGTGATCGACAAGGAGTTCGTGGTCGAAGGCGATCTGCGGCGCGAGGTGCGCCAGAACATCCAGCGGCTGATCGAGATCAATTGCTATCGCGGCGTCCGCCACCGCCGCGGCTTGCCGGTACGCGGGCAGCGGACCAAGACCAACGCGCGCACCAAGCGTGGTGCGCGGCGCACCGTGGCCGGCAGGCGTAAGGCAGCAGCCAAGAAGTAGGCGGGGGCGGGGTTTCCGCCGGGGACCGCACGCGGGCCTGTATCGCGGCGGACAGAGGAGACGCATGGCCGAGCGAAAGGCACCGACCAAGGGCAAGGGACGCAAGCGCGAGCGGAAGTCCGTGCCGCGCGGGCGTGCCTACGTACAGTCAACGTTTAACAACACGCTGATCACGCTCACGGACCCGAACGGGAACGTGCTCTCGTGGGCGAGCGCCGGCCAGTCGGGGTTCAAGGGATCGCGCAAGAGCACGCCCTACGCCGCGCAGATCGCCGCCGAGGGTGCGGCGCGGCGGGCGATGGAGCATGGCCTGCGCCAGGTCGAGGTGTTCGTCAAGGGGCCGGGCAGCGGCCGCGAAGCGGCCATCCGCGCGCTGCAGGCCAGCGGGCTCGTCGTGCTCAGCATCAAGGACTCGACGCCGGTGCCGCACAACGGCTGCCGCCCGCCGAAGCGCCGCCGCGTTTAGGCGGTTGGAGGAGACCAGATGGCTCGATACACAGGACCGGTCTGCCGCATCTGCCGCCGCTACGGCGAGAAGCTGATGCTCAAGGGCGACAAGTGCGTCAGCAAGTGCACGCTCGACAAGCGCCCATCGCCTCCAGGCGAGCAGAAATCTGGCCGGCGCCGCAAGCTGTCGGACCGCGCGCTGCAGCTCCGGGAGAAGCAGAAGGCGCGCTACTCGTACGGCGTGCTCGAGAAGCAGTTCGTCGCCTACTACGAGGATGCCGTCCGGCTGCCGGGCGTCACCGGCCAGAACCTCGTGCGCCTGCTGGAGCTCCGGCTCGACAACGTCGTCCACAGGATGGGCTTCGCCGACTCTCTCAAGCAGGCGCGCCAGATCGTGCGGCACGGTCACATCATGCTCAATGGACGCAAGACCGACATCCCGTCCGCTGCGACGAAGGCGGGCGATGTCATCGGCTGGACCGCGACGAGCAAGAAGAGCGAGTACTTCAAATTCGCGAAGGAGAACATGTCCAGCAAGAACACCCCTGGTTGGCTGAACGTCGACCGCGAGCAGATGACGGGGCGCGTGGTATCGGCGCCGGCACCCGGCGAGACGCCGGCAAGCTTCGACCCGTCCGTCATCGTCGAGTACTACTCGCGATGATGACGATGCCCAGCATCACAGGCGCGCTAGCTGTGCTGCCCGGCGCGCCGCCGGTCGCCGAGGGAGGAGTGACAGTGAACGACCTTGAGCCAGCAACGATCGACGTCGAAGAGGAGACGGACACCTATGCACGTCTCGTGGCGGAGCCGCTGAGCGCGGGCTTCGGCACGACCCTCGGCAACGCGCTGCGGCGTGTGCTCCTCAGCTCCCTGCGAGGCGCCGCCGTGACCTCGGTCCGGATCGAGGAAGTTGAGCACGAGTTCTCCACCGTGCCGCACATGAAGGAAGACACAACAGAGTTCCTCCTCAACCTCAAGGAGCTCCGCCTGCGCGCGTTTTCCGACCGTCCCGGCAAGCTCTACCTGGAGGCGCAGGGCCAGGGCCCGGTGACCGCCGCAGCGATCCAGACGACCGCTGACTACGAGATCGTCAACCCGGACCTGCACCTGGCGACGCTCGACTCACCGGACGCTCGCCTCACCGTCGAGCTGAACGTCGAGCCCGGCGAGGGGTACGCGCCCGCCGGGCAGGGCGATGGCCTGCCGATTGGCGTCATCCCCGTCGATGCCATCTTCTCGCCGGTGCGCCGCGTCAATTTCCACGTGACGCACACGCGCGTCGGCCAGATGACGAACTACGACAAGCTGACGCTCGAGGTCTGGACGGACGGCACGATGTCCGGCGTCGATGCCGTCAGCCGGAGCGCGGACATCCTGGTCGACGAGCTGCGCATGTTCGCGCGCCTCGGCAAGCCGCTGCCGCCCGTCGTCGAGCGCGGCCTGGGCATCGGCACGGCGCTGCCGCCGGACAAGTACAACACGCCGATCGAGGACCTGAATCTCTCCGTCCGCGCCTACAACTGCCTCAAGCGCAGCGGGCTGATGACGGTGGGCCAGGTGCTCGAGAAGAGCGAAGACGAGCTCCTCTCGCTGCGGAACTTCGGCCGCAAGTCGTACGATGAGCTGCGGGACAAGCTGATCGAGCTCAATCTCCTCGCGCCTTCGGCAGACGACCGCGACGAGGGCATCGGTGGCGTCCCGATCGGGCGTGGCGGTCCGCCGCCCCCGTCGGACAGCGACAGCGAGGACCTGAGCCCGCTCGGCGCCGCGCTCATCGAGGCGCTGCGTGAGGCAGGAGAGGACCCGTCGGAGCTGGTGAAGCGCCAGGGGGACGACTAGCGATGCGGCATAAGATCAGCGGCCGCAAGTTCGACCGCCCCTCCGACCAGCGGCGCGCGCTCTTCCGGATGCTCGTCGCCGACCTGTTGCGCTACGAGCGCCTGAAGACCACCGAAGCGAAGGCAAAGGAGGTGCGGCCCCTCGCCGAGAAGATGGTGACGCTCGGCAAGGACGGCACCGTGCACGCCCGCCGGCAGGCGATGGCCTATATCAACGACAAGGATGTGGTGAAGAAGTTGTTCGACGACATCGCACCGCGCTTCTCGGCGCGACCGGGCGGGTACACGCGCATCATCAAGCTCGGCACGCGCGTCGGCGATGGCGCGGCGATGGCGCAGCTCGAGCTGGTGGAGCGCGGCGCCTGAGGGTGTGGCCAGCGCAGCCGCGGAGACGCGGCGCATCGCCTTGCTTCTGGAATACGACGGGACCGCCTACCGCGGCTCGCAGTACCAGGAGGACGGCCCCACCATCCAGTCCGAGCTGGAGGGGGCGCTGAACAAGCTGACCGGTGACACCGTGCGTGTCGCGTTCGCGGGCCGCACGGACGCCGGTGTGCATGCCCTGGGGCAGGTTGCCGCGTTCGACACGCGCGCGCGGCTCGGCGCCGCGGAGTTCGTCGGCGGGCTGAACCACTTCTTGCCGCGGGACATCGCGGTGCGCTCGGCGGTGGAAGCCGATGCGCGCTTCGACCCGCGGCGTGCGGCCCGCGGCCGTCTGTATCGGTACTGGATCGATACGCGGCCGGTGCGCTCGCCGCTCTGGCGCGACCGCGCGTGGCACGTGCCGCGCAGGCTCGACGTCGAGGCGATGCGGCGGGCCGGGAAGCGGCTGGAGGGCGCCCACGACTTCGCGGCGTTCGCGGCGCCGTACGGTGGTACGAGCGCCCGTACGCTCCGGCGATGCGAGGTGGTGGCCGAGGGGCCGTGCGTGCGGGTGGAGATGGAGGCGCAGGCGTTCCTGCCGCACCAGGTGCGCAGGACCGTCGGGCCGCTGGTCGAGGTGGGCAGCGGGCGAATGGGCGAAGACGCGCTCGTCAGGCTGCTCGAAGAGGCAAGGCCGTCGAGCGCAGGCCCGGCGGCACCGGCTTGCGGGTTGTACCTGGTATCGATAGCGTATGATGGCCTCGCGTTTGGGGCCGGAGAAGGGGACGGATGAGCACCTACACGTTGCGGCCGCGCGACATCGAAGAGACGTGGCACGTCGTCGACGCCGAAGGGCAGTCGCTCGGGCGGCTCGCCTCGGACATCGCGGCGACCCTGCGGGGAAAGAAGCGGCCGACGTTCACGCCGTCCATGCCCAACGGCGACTTCGTGGTCGTCATCAACGCCGCGAAGGTGAAGGTGACGGGCGATACGTCGGAGAAGAAGTACTGGCGGCACACCATGTACCCCGGCGGCCTGCGCTCGATCAGCCAGGAGAAGCTGCTGGCGACACGCCCGGAGCGCGTCATCGAGTATGCGGTGAAAGGGATGCTGCCGCACAACGCGCACGGCGCCCGTCTGCTGCGGCGGCTGAAGGTGTACGCCGGCCCGGAGCACCCGCACGAGTCACAGGTCAACGCCGGGAAGGGCAAGCACCGCGGCGAGACGCCGGCCCGCCCGCCCGCATGACGCGTCAGGACGGGGCGTGGTGCTCCGTCCAGGAGGAGAACGATGGCAACGAGCGAGCGCTACTTCTACGGCACGGGCCGCCGCAAGACGGCCGTCGCGCGCGTGCGCCTGTACCCGGGCAGCGGCGAGATCCTGGTCAACGGCAAGGGCTACCTCGACGTCTTCACGCGCGGCTCCCATCAGAACGCCGTGCTGGCGCCGCTGAAGGCCGTCGGCGGCGCCGAGCGCTGGAACGTCCAGGCGCGCGTCGAGGGCGGCGGCATCACCGGCTGGGCGGGTGCCGTGTCGCACGGCATCGCCCGTGCGTTGGCGGTGTCGGACGAGGCCCTGAAGCCGGCGCTGCGACGCCAGAGCCTGCTCACGCGCGACGCCCGCATGAAGGAGCGCAAGAAGGTCGGCCTGAAGCGCGCCCGTAAGGCGCCACAGTACACCAAGCGTTAGCCGCTCGCCTCGGTGCGGCGCCGCTACCCCGCGCGGATGAGCCATCACGTGCACGCTCGGAGCGCGGGCCTTCAGCCCGCGCGAGGTTGCCCGCCGATCGCTGATTGAGAAACCGAGGCGGGGGATCGGTTGTCACCGCTCCGCCCGCGCCACCTCGCGAGCGATCCTGGTGTCGAGCAGGATCACCGTGCGCACGCGTACACGTCCACCACAGGCAGGCGCTGGACGGCCGGCCGTCCAGCGGGGCGGGCTGCTAGCTCTTCGCCTTGGTCGCCCGCGGCTTCGGGGCGGCCTTCGGCTTCGCGTCACCCTTCGGCTTCGCCTCGGCCTTCGGCCTGGCCGCAGCACGCGGCTTCGGGGTGGCGGGCTTCGCCGGGGTCTTGCGCACGCGCTTCGCGGGCGCCACCGCGCCC
>JAKAMA010000080.1 GCA_021813085.1 Chloroflexota bacterium
CCGCCCGCCCTGCTCGACGAGTCGACGCACGAAGCGCTTGCCCGCCTCAAGTCCGGCGAGGGCTACCTCGCGGTCTCGCCGCTCTGCGGCACCAACATCGCCGTCGCCGGCGCCCTCACCGGCATCGTCTCTGTGCTGACGATGGGCCGCGCCCGCAGGCTGGAGAACATGCCGAACGTCGTCCTCGCCGCGATGCTCGCCGTCATCGCCGCGCAGCCGCTCGGCCGCGCGGTGCAGAAGTACCTCACGACCAGCCCCGACCTTGCCGACACCGAGATCGTCGGCATCAAACGCGGTGGCCGCGGCGGCGGCAGGTTCTTCAAGGTCCAGACCGCCCGCACCGGCGGCTGACCTCGCGGCCGCGCGACGCGCCGCGGACGTGCCGTACCTGTCCACGCGCGGCGGCGCCCCGCTCGTAACCCGCGCGATACACTGCGTGCGGCGTCGCCTGGCAGCGCGCCGGACGCCCCGACGACGCGTGCCCCCGTAGCTCAGTGGACAGAGCGCCGGACTTCTAATCCGATGGTCGCAGGTTCGAATCCTGCCGGGGGTGCCACTCCTTTCGGTTGAATCTGGCTCGTGCGTTCGCAAGCACCGGATTCGTCTCCAAAGATGCGCCTAGCAGCGCACGCGTAGGAGATGCCGTAGACTTGTCGCCCACGGCACACTCAGTCTCCCTCGCCGCCCGCCGGTAGGCTTGGGGTGAGTACACCTAGCGCCGAATCCACACGAAGGACGCACAATGACGACTGATGATTCGGCATTCCTTAGCATCGAAGACGCCTCGAAGCTCATCGCCTCGAAGCAGCTCTCGCCCGTCGAGCTGACGCAGGAGATGCTGACGCGGATCGAAAAGCTGAACCCGACGCTCAACGCCTACCTGACCGTGACGGCGGGCGCCGCGATCACCGAAGCGAAGGCCGCCGAAACGGAGATCGCCGCCGGCAAGCATCGCGGCGTACTGCACGGGATCCCGATCGCGCACAAGGACCTCTTCGACACGAAGGGCGTGCGCACGACGGCGGGCATGAAGATCTTCGCAGATCGCGTACCAGACACGGACGCCGCAGTCGTCGAGAAGCTGCGCGACGCGGGCGCTGTCTCGCTCGGCAAGCTCGGCATGCACGAGGCGGCGTACGGCATGACGTCGGACAACATTCATTTCGGCACGATCCGCAATCCGTGGGACCCCGCCCGCGTCCCCGGCGGCTCGTCGGGCGGCTCTGGCGCGGCGACGGCGGCCGGGCTCGCCTTCGCGACGACGGGCAGCGACACCGGCGGCAGCATCCGCTGCCCCGCCGCGTTTTGCGGGACGGTCGGACTGATGCCGACGTACGGCCGGGTCAGCCTGCGCGGCGCTGTGCCCCTGTCGTGGACGATGGACCATGCCGGCGCGCTGACGCGCACTGTCCGCGACGCCGCGATCATGCTGCAGGCGATGGCCAGCTATGATCCTGGCGACCCGGTGAGCGTGGACCGCCCGGTGCCAGACTACCTCAGAGGTATCGAGCGCGGCGCGAACGGCCTGCGCATCGGCGTCCCCAAGCAGCACTTTTGGAGCAACCTCGATGCGCCGGTGGAGAAGCTTGCCCGCGCGGCGATCGATTCCCTAGGCGACGCCGGCGCCACCGTCGTCGACGTCGACTGGCCGCAGGTAGTCGAGTACGCGCAGATCCTGTGGGATGTGTCGCTCTGCGAGGCCAGCGCGTTCCATGCGCCCTGGTTTCCTTCGCGGCGCGCCGAGTATGACCAGCAGGTGGCGACGCTGCTCGACGCAGGCAACGCAATGCCGGGCGCGCGCGCTGCCGCGGCGCGACGACTCATGGACGAAGCGCGCGGCGGCATGGCCGATGCGGTCCTGGACAAGCACAGTGTCGACGTGCTCGCCATTCCGGCGACGCCAGCCGTCGCGTCGACGATCGAGGAAACGCGCCGCCGCCCCGCCGCCAGTGGACGCATCGTTGCCTTCACCGGCATCATCGACTTCACTGGCCAGCCCGCGATTGCCGTCCCCTGCGGCTTCACGCCGGAGAACTTGCCGGCGTCGATCAGCTTCGTCGGGCGGCGCTTCGACGAGCCAGCAATGCTGCGTGCGGCGCGAGCGTATGAGCAGATCCGCGGTGCGTTTCCGATGCCGATGATGTAGCCACACCGGTACCCCGATAGGTTGATGTCACGACGTGCGGCGGCGAGAATGATAGATCGCTCGACCACGCAACGATCGATAGCTTCGATTGGATGTCCGGTGGTCGCGTTCGTATAATCCGGTCGTCAGTGCCCTGCGGGCATGAGCACCGGATTGGTTGGTGCCGCGCGCAGCGTTCGACCTTCCTCAGATTCAGACGTTGTCTGATGGACCCCAGAATGGCCGAGCGGACTTCTAATCCGATGGTCGCAGGTTCGAATCCTGCCGGGGGTGCCAGACCTCAGTTTCGAACCTGATTCGGGGAAGGAGCGTCCGTAGGACGCTCCTTCTTGCACGTTCGCGACCATCGGACTGTTCGCGCGTGCCTCAAGGGCAAGACGAGTCTCCTGGTCTTCTTGACCGGCTCCTAAAGACGCCGAAGGCAGACGGGCCCATTATGGTCAAGAGGACACGCCGGTCGCAGATGCGCAAAGACAGCATCCCGTTCGCGGAGCGAGACGCCTTCGTGGGGTTACCCGCTGTATCCCTCTGACCCATTGTCAGACTCGCTCCTTGACGCCTATGCTCTGTGGATGACCGAATGGTTCAAGATGCTGGCGGACGCGCGGGAGATGCTAGGGCTGACTCAGGCCCAACTCGCAGCCCGCGCGCACGTGTCGACCCCTTCGCTGAAGGCCTACGAGTCCGGACGTCGCCATCCGTCGCGTCCCTATCTCACCGCAATCCTGGAGGCGCTCAAAGTCGACCGCACCCTGCGCGGCAAGATCCTTGACGCCGCCGGCTATGCGTCCGACTCGCGCGACCTCGGACCGTGGTCTGGCGGGCGGTTCATGTTCACCGTCGACGAGGCGACAGAGTTCATCGCCAAACAGCGGTGGCCCGCGTTCCTGACGAACGACACGATGGAGGTAGCGGCAGCGAACGATGTTGCTCAGCGGCTTTGGTCTGTCGATCTTCGCGCGGAGTTCCTCGAGCCACTCGATCGAAACGTTCTGTCGATCGCCAGCGACCCGCGCTTCGCGGATCGTTGCACCAACCTGCCGGAGGTGCTCAACGTGATGGCGGCAGTGTTCAAGGGGCACCACCGCGGCCCCGAGGCGTTGGAGAGCCCAAGCCCGTACTTCGCTGCCGTCCTGGAGCGGTTCCTCGCCGGAGACCCGAAGTACATCCAGCCCTTCCTGCGCGCGTGGCAGGACGCGACGCCGCGCACGCCAAAGATCCGCTGGGAGTACCCCATCGTATGGAACGACCCGGACGTCGGTACGCTGCGCTTCAGTGGTGTGGTGAATCCAGCGTCGGAGCCTGAGGGCCTCGCGTTCAATGATTGGATCCCGCTCGACTGCGAGACGTGGAGTGCGCTCGATCGACTCCACGAATTGCCCGAGGTTGCCAGCGCCCGTCGACGTGGGCAAGCTAGCGAACGCTAGCTAGAACCCGATGGTCAATTGCCACGCGGGCATGACCATGAGACTCGTCCGCGTTGTGCGCGGCGCTCGGCTCTCCTCAGCTTCAGGCAACGCCTGACATCGGCCCGGAACGACCCCGAGGATCTCGAGCGAGCCGAAGCGTTCGCTCGAGGATCTCCAGTGGGCGACCGGCAAACTGCAGGAAGCCGAAGCGCACGCCGCAGCGATCGAAACCATTGCGTTTCACGTTGCTGCGCTGCTGAAGGGCGACCGGTCGAAACGCTGACACCCGGCGCTGCAACCTCTCCGCGCGCCGGGCTATGCTCGTGGCGCGATGACTGCGCCCACGGAGCGCCCCCGGCATGGGGCAGCGGACACGGTGCCACGAGAGGTCACACGTTGCAAGCTCCCCTTCCCTGCGCAGGGAAGGCCATACGGCCCGTCCGGGGGGCCGGGGGTTAGGTCCGTTGGCCCGCGCCGTCCCCGGGACGTGAAAACTGCAGACCGAAATCGAAAACAGATACGGATCCACGCCGGCGATGGCGGGAGATGGCAGGAGCAACACCACTACGTGTGCCGCCAGGCGGAGGCGCCGGCGCCCGCAACCTCGGGCGACAGGCCGTTTGTCGGCGCGATCGTGACGTTCGCCCCCTGCCAGCCCGCACGCGTGTTGGTTAGAATCAATGTATGGGAAGCACGCGCAGCGCCCTCCCCCTCCCCATCGGCGTAGCCGCGCTTGCGCTCGCCCTCGTGATGCTCGCCGCGTTCTCGATGGCGGCCGTCGCGCGCGGCGGCTTCGGCGGCTGGGGCATGGGCACGGGCATGCGCGACCACATGTCCCGGATGATGGGGGGCCGTACGGCCCGTCTGGGCGGCACCGACGCGTCGAACGCCCCCGCGTCGGTCGCCGGCGCGACGGCGAGCGTCGCCATCCGCGGCTTCGCCTTCTCGCCCGGCAATCTCCAGGTGCCCGTCGGCGCGAAGGTGACGTGGACGAACGACGACAGCGCGCCGCACACCGCCACGGCGAAGGACGGGAGCTGGGACACTGGCACCTTGGACCAGGGCCAGAGCGCCACGCTCACCTTCGACAAGCCGGGCGATTACACCTATTATTGCAAGGTCCACCCGAACATGGTCGCACGCCTCACCGTGCGCTAACCTGACCCTCAGGAGTCCCGCGCCCATGGATGTCCTCCTGATCATCAACGATGCCCCCTACGGCAGCGAGAAGGCGTACAACGCCCTGCGCCTCGCCATGGCGCTCCAGCGCGAGCACGAAGGCGTCCGCGTGCGCATCTTCCTCCTCGCCGACTCCGTAACCTGCGCCCTCCCCGGCCAGGCCACACCCCAGGGGTACTACAATATCGAGCGGATGCTGCGCGCCGTCATCGCAAAGGGCGCCGAGGTCAAGGCCTGCGGCTCCTGCTCCGAGGCGCGCGGCGTCGCGAAGCTGGCGCTCATCGACGGCGTCGAGATCAGCGACATGTCCCAGCTCACGCGCTGGGTCGTCGAATCCGGCAAGACCCTCACGTTCTGAAGCACAAGGAGGGCACGATGCCCGACACACAGACCGTGGTCGTCCTCGGCGGTGGGATCGGTGGCGTGGTCGCCGCGCGCCGCCTGCGCGCGCTCGCCCCGCCCCAGACCCGCGTCGTCCTCGTCGAAAGGAGCCTGCGGCAGTCGTACCCTCCCTCGTACACCTGGGTGATGACCGGCGAGCGCCGCCCCGACGCCATCACCCGTGACCTCGCCCGCCTGCGCCGCAAGGGCATCGAGGTCGTCGAAGCCGCCGTCGACGCCATCGACGTCGACGCGCGCACCGTCTCCGCGGGCGGTGCGGAGATCGCGTACGACCACCTCGTGGTCGCGCTCGGCGCTGAACTCGCGCCCGAGGCGGTGCCCGGCCTCGCCGGTGAGGCCTTCACCTACTATCAGGCCGACGAAGCGGACCGCCTGCACCGCGCGCTCGATGGCTTCACCGGCGGCCGCGTCGCGCTCGTTATCTCCTCGCTGCCCTACAAGTGCCCTGCCGCGCCCTACGAGGGCGCCATGCTGCTCGAGTCGCTGTTCCGCCGCCGCGGCATCCGCGCCCGCGTCGAGATTTCGCTCTCGACGCCCGAGCCGCAGCCGCTGCCCGTCGCCGGGCCGGCCCTCGGCGCCGCGGTCACCGCCATGCTCGAGCGGAAGGGCATCGCCTACCACACGAAGCGCAAGACGGTCGAGGTCGACGCCGCCGCGCACGAGGTCGTCTTCGAGGATGGCGCCCGCGAGCCCTACGACCTGCTCGTCGCCGTGCCGCCGCACCGCCCGCCGGCCGTCGTGCGGGCGTCGGCGATCGCCGGGGACACCGGCTGGGCGAAGGTCGATGCGCGCACGCTGGCCACCGCGAAGGAGCACGTCTACGCGATCGGCGACGTCACCGCGATCCCGCTCTTCGACGGGCTGCCGCTGCCCAAGGCCGGCGTCTTCGCGCACCACGAGGCAGAGGTCGTGGCTGGCAACATCGCCGCCGACCTGCGCGGCACGACCGGCGGACGCGGCTTCGACGGCCACGGCTTCTGCTTCCTCGAGACCGGCGACGGCCGCGCCGCCAGCGCGCGCGGCGACTTCTACGCCTCGCCGCGCGACATCCACATGCAGAAGCCGAGCCGCCTCTGGCGCCTCGGCAAAGCCGCCTTCGAGCGCTGGTGGCTCTACCGCTGGTACTGAGCGGGGGCGGGCTGCGCCTGGTCGTCCGGGTCGCGGGGCCATGCGCCCTCGCCCCATCGGGTGATCTTCACACGCCACGCCGTCGCCGAGCGGCGGCGTGGGACGCGTGACCGGCGCCGGGTGTGCCGCCCCGCCCGCACCAGAACATGTTCGCAACACCTCACAGCTTCGGGTGCCGCTGCCGCTTCACCGTTCGGCAACACGCCCACAGCCCTGCTCCAGACACACTGAATGCAGTCGGAGGTGGATCCATGCTGGACATGAAGAAGAACACCGGTGCGAAGGTGGGCACGCTCGTGGCGAGCATCGCGACGCTCGCCACCGTGTTCGGCCTCGTGCACCGCAACCCGCCGGCGGCAGCCGTCACGCCACCGGCGACGCCGGCGGCCGCCTCCAACAACGTTCAGAACGCGCCGCTGCCGCTCTCACAGGCCGCGCAGCAGACGCAGGCGGCGCCGCTCGTCCAGACGAGGACGCATGTCTCCTGAGACGCGAGCGCCGCGGTGTGGGACGTACGGGGCGCTCGGTACGCGCCGAACCGCGAGCGGTCGCGCCCGCCCGCCTACGCCGCCTCTGACTCCGACGTGAGCGTCGCGAACAGCCGCTCGATGGCGCCGCTATCCATCGGCTCGTGGAAGTAGAAGCCCTGGCCCAGCTCGCACTCCAGCGCCTGCAGCCGCGCGAGCTGGTCCGTCCGCTCGATGCCTTCCGCCACCAGTTCCAGGTCCAGCGTCTTGCCCAGCTCGATGATCGCGCTGGTCAGCTCCCTGCGTCCAGCGACCCGGCCGACGTCGTCGATGAACGACTTGTCGATCTTCAGCAGGTCGAACGGGAACTGCCGCAGGTAGCTCAGCGAGGAGTAGCCCGTACCGAAGTCGTCGATCGCCAGCCGCACACCCAGTGCCTTGAGCTCCCGCAGGCGCTCCATCGTCGGCTCCACGTCGTGCATCATCACGCTCTCCGTGATCTCGAGGATCAGGCGGTGGGGGTCGAGCCGCGACTGCTTCAGCACGCGCGCGACCTCGCCTGCGAACGCGGGATGCTGGAGCTGTTTCACGGACACGTTGACGCTCATCGTCCAGACCTGGCTCATTGGGTACTTCCTCTGCCACGCCTTCGCCTGCCGGCACGCCTCTCGCAGTACCCACAGCCCGAGCGGCACGATGGCGCCCGACTCTTCGGCGAGCGGGATGAACTCCTTCGGCTGGATCTGGCCGCGCCGCGGGTGGTCCCAGCGCACCAGCGCCTCGACCCCGAACAGTTCGCCGGTCTTGAGCAGCATCACCGGCTGGTAGTGCAGCACGAACTCCTGCCGCTCGACCGCTCGCTGCAGGTCCGCCAGCAGCTCGAGCCGCTCCATCATCGAGACCTGCATGCTGGGATCGAATACCTCGTAGCGCGCCTTGCCCTTCGACTTCGCCACGTACATCGCCAGGTCGGCGTCGCGCAGCAGGGCATCGGCGTCGGCAGCCTGCTCGCCCTGCCCCGGACGGGCCGTATGGCCGCCGATGGCGACGCCGACGCCGGCGCGCGCCAGCAGCTCCTTGCCCTCGAGCTCGAACGGCGCGTCGAGCGCGGCAAAGATGCGCGTGGTGACCGTGGTCGCGTCGTCCACCGCGGCGACATCTTCGAGCAGGATCGCGAACTCGTCGCCTCCCAGCCGCGCCACCGTGTCGCCGGGCCGCAGGCACCCCTGCACGCGCTCGGCGACGGTCGTCAGCAGCAGGTCGCCCGCCGCGTGCCCCAGGCTGTCGTTCACTGCCTTGAAGTTGTCGAGGTCCATGAACAGCACCGCGACCATCTGGCCCGTGCGTGCCGCCCGGATGAGGGCGTGCTCCAGCCGGTCGGCGAAGCGCGTCCGGTTCGCGAGCTTCGTCAGTGGGTCGTGGAGTGCCTGGTAGCGGAGCTGCCGTTCGAGGCTCTTGCGCTCCGTCACATCGCGGATGTTCAGCACCATGCCGCCGATCGCGGGATTCTGGCGCTGGTCGGTGCCGATGAACTCCAGGCTGCGCCACGAGCCGTCGCTGTGGAGCATCCGCGCCTCTGCCACCGCGACCCCGTCGCCCTTGCTGACGACGTCACTCAGCACCGCCAGCATCGACCCCACGTCGTCGGGGTGGACGAGGGTCGAGAGCTTCGTCCCCACGATGTCTTCCGGTGTGCGGCCCAGCACGCGCGCGACCGACGGGCTCTGGTACCGCACCGTCGTGTCCGCATCGATCACCGTGATCATGTCCGAAGCGTGCTGGACGAGCGAGCGGAAGCGCTCCTCGCTCTGCCGCAGCGCCGCCTCCGCGAGCCAGCGCTCCGTCACGTCGTGGGAGTTGTGGACGACGCCACGGACCGAGGGGATG
>JAKAMA010000081.1 GCA_021813085.1 Chloroflexota bacterium
GCGACGTCGCCCGACACGGCGATCATGCGCGTCAGCGCCTCGCGCAAGTCGTCGTCCGTCGCGGTCGACATCCGCATGACGCTCGATACCGTCTGCTCGAGCTGCGGGCGCAACGTGCCGAAGTCGCCGCCGGCGTTCCGTACGGCGACGCCCAGCCGCCCCATGCCCTGCTCGGCCTTCGCCGCTTCCTCGATCGACGCCTTGAAGAACGCGCCGAGCGCGGCAGCGCCGAGCAGCGAGCCCCACTCCTTCGCGAGCCCCTTGATCTTGGCGCCGAATCCCTCGGTCGCCTTGTCGGCGCTGGCGAGGTTCGCCTCGTATTGCGTCTTGTCAGCGGTGAGCTTGACCTTGATCTCGCGCTCGGCCATGCGTCAGCCTCCCGTGAACGCAGGCTGTGCCAGCGCCCGCGTCTCCGCGCGCGCCGACTCCAGCTCCTCGCCGCCCGTCGCCAGCGTCACGGCCGCCGCCACCTGCAACCGCTGCCGCGCGAGGTGCGTGCCCATCAGCACGTACTCCGCCCAGAAGCGCCGGTACGGGATCGCCCCGTCCGACGTGCCCCACAACTGGGGCGCGTGATAGAGCCCCGGCGCGGCATGGCGCAGTTGGGCCGCAGCCCAGACCAGCGGAATCGGTGGCGCATCGGCGGTGCCCCCCTGCTGGGCTAGGAGTTGCTCGAAGGCAACGTCTCGCTCGTCGCGGGATCCTCCGGCCGCGACGACGAGCGCAGGGACGCGAAAAAACTGTCCATCACCACCCGGTGCAGGGCCGGGGGCGCCGCACAGATCAGCGCCACCGGGTCCCCACGCCACCAGAAGGACGGCCGCCACGGGAACGCCAGCCGCAACAGACGCCGGCGCGCGCGCAGCACCTGCGCCGCCGACGCGCCCGCACAGGCCGCCTCGTAGGCGATCACCTGCTCGACCGAGACGGGACGGGCCGTATAGGTCCGGCCGCCCGCCGCAAACGCCCACGGCTCCGCCGCGGCCCGGAGCGCGTCCAGATCCAGCGTCGGCGTCGGCATCAGTCGAACGTCACGGTCATGAAGTCGTTCGCGATCGGCGTGGTCGCATACGGCACCAGTTCCAGGTCGACCGTCGCAATGCCGTTGTTGTTTGACGGCTTGGCCGAGCGCACCTGCACCTGCGGGAAGTCGAGCTTCCACTTGTTGTACTGCGTCGAGCCCACGACGATCGAGGACGCGAACGCCGTCGCGTTGGCCTCCAGCTGGTACGGGTCGAAGCCGCTCGAGGTGTGGTAGGGCGAGCCGACGAACGCCGACTGCTCCAGCGTCACCGTGAACACCGGGTCATAGCCCGCCGGGTAAAAGCCCTGATGCGCGGCGGACGACGTGAGGTTGACCCGCTCCGTGCTCAGGTTCCGCCCCAGCTGGAACCCGAACTTCAGCACCTCCGCCGTGAGGAACGACCCGAGCACGAAGGTGATCGCCGACGCGATCGGCGGATCAGTGGTGAGCGCGGGATACGTGATCGACACGAGCGAGGCGTCGGTCGGGATCGCGCCGATGGCCGACAGGTCGAACGTGTGTGTCGGGGCGACCGGACCATCCGCCGTCATCGACCAGTTGCACAGCCCGCCCGTGAACGTCCACGACTCGCGCCGCGCGTAGAGCGTGCCGGAGGCGCTGGAGTAGGTCGCCGGGACTTCCGGCGTGTAGACCCACTTTTCCGAGCCAATGGTCGTGGTGACGGCGCCGGAAAACCCGGCGATGCGCATGAGGGTGTGACAGCTCGGCGTCACGGTGGCGGAGTACGCCGCGCCCGCGCCCTTGAACTGGTGCGGGATCGGCATCGTCAGCGCACGGCCCGATTTGGCCAGCCGCTTGCGCGGGCCGATGTTGCCGGGGTTGAGTCCGGCGTTGCCATCGCCCTTGTAGACGAGCGTGGCCGGGGCGCCCAGCGCGAAACGATCCGTGAGGTGCATGAGCACCCCGTCGGTCGACGCGGACTGGGCAACGCTGGTGCCGTAGGTGGTCTCGACCTTGAGGAGGAGGCCCCCCACTTCGACGGTTTTGGCGGGAGCGCCCATCGTTAGGTCTCCTCAGGGGGTGCGGGGTCAGGGTCCGCCGTCGGCACCGATGCCGACGAGGGGGCCGCGGCCCCCGGCGGGGGCGGCGGCTGCCAGCCCTGCTTGGCGATATAGGCGTCCACGGCCGCGCCGCCCTGCGAGACGATCTCCTCGGGGATGGGCTGCGGGCCGGTCGCTGTCACGAAGTAGATCGGCATGGGGCGTTAGGCGGGAAGGGTGAGCACGTCGCGCACGTCGTAGGTGACCGAGGCGACGGCCGTGATGACCCGGTCGTCCAGCTGCTCGAACCACGGTTGCACCGTCACGGCGCCATTCTGCGCGACGCGGAAAATCACGGAGTTGCGCGTGCGGCTGGCGACGTTGGCCTCGCGCGCCAGCACGCGGAGCGACGCGGCGACGGCGCGGATCACGTAGGCGCCCTCGCGCTTGGCCGCCGCAAAGTCGCTATTGCTGGTGCCGTACCAGATGCGCGCCGTCACCTGCCCGTCGCCCTGATCCTGCACCACCTGGTTTTCGACGACATCGGAGGTCACGATGTCGACCGACAGCGCGGGGAGCGTGACGGGCAGGCGCCCGCCCGCACTCCGCGCATTGGTGAACTCGTCGGAAATCGTCGCCACCGTCGGCGCACTGTCCCCCGCTTCGCGCGGGATCGTCGACGTGAGCAGGGCGTTGACGCCGTAGGTGGCGTGCCCCAGCCAGGCCGTCAGGCACTTGGCGACTTCGAGGATCACTGCGCGATCACGATCAGGCGCTTGGCCCGACCGTCCTCCAGCAGGTGAATGTCCTTGACGACGTAGGCCGTCGTCGTGGCATCGTCTTCCGTGACCGTCACCACGTCCTCGAACGTGGTGCGGTCGAGATGCGTCGCCGGCAGGACGAGCGCCGTGACCGCCTTGAGGCGCGTGAGCCCCGCGGCGTCCGGCACTTCCACGTCGAGCTGGCGCCGGGGCCCGCGCGACGACTGGCCGTGGCTGTTCACCACGTCCACCGCGCCCGGGGCATCGGCGCACATCCAGACCACGTCGTCGGCGATCGTCATGAGACGTCACGCAGCGAGCGCCGGGCGGCGCGGAGCCGCCCGGACGCTCTCACGCGTTAGTCGGTGATGGCGGCCGGCGGGGTCGCCTGCGCGTAGCGGGCGCCCGACAGCACATAGAGCACCGTCACGGTCGCGGCCGTGGCGTTGCCGGTCCCGACGCGGATGCAGTCGAAGCCGTTCGACGTGTCCAGCTCCGCCGCGTCGACTTCGATCACGTACATCAGGTTCTTGGAGTCGGTCGCGTTGGTCGTGAACGTGTCCGATGTGACGGCCGTCTCGACCAGCGTGTCGCTCGCGCCGGTGTCGGTGTTCGCCCACACGGTCGAGAAGCTGAGCGCCTTCTCGCCCGTTCCGGCGACCGCCGTCGCCTGCTTGAGGGTGATGGCCGAGCCGGTCACCAACGTCGCGTTCTTGACGAGGATCACGGCGGTGAAATGCTGGTAGTGCTTGAGGGACACGTAGTCCGGCGTGGACGACGACGGCACGACCGGGTCGAGCCCGGTCACGAGCTTCGCCGAGTCCACCAGTCGCTTGGCGATCATGGGGTTCTCCTCGAAAGGTCAGGCGCGTTAGGCGCGGGTAGCGAGCGTGACGAACGTCGACTGCGTGGCGGTGCCCTTGAACGGCGTGAGTGCCGACGCCAGCCACGGCTGGCCGTCCACTTCGTAGATGAAGCGGAAGCACTGCTCGGCGTACAGGAACCGGACGTGCATGGAGAGCTGCGCGTCGATGCCCGCGCGCGTGCCGGACAGGTAGCCCGACATGTCGGCGAGGATCAGGTCACCCACGGTGCCTAACGTGGCGCAGAACTCGCACGCGATGAGCGGGCGCCCCTTGAGGGTGCGACGCTCGGGATCGAACACCTTGTTCGCGTAGCCGCCGACGTTCTCCGTCCCGGCGACGTTCTGCACGACCGTGGAGAGCGTGTCGAGCTGCGGCTCGATGTCGACGTTGTGCAGCCACACCGCGTTGGCGCGGGCGTTCGGGTGCAGCCGCGCCCACATCTTCGAGATGTTTTCCTGCTTGATCGTGGCCGCCGCCTGCGAGGTCTCCTTCGCCACGCTCACGACGCAGCTCGACGACAGGATGCCCTTCGGCTTGCCGACGCCATCCCCGTTGATGATCGCGTCGCCCGTCATGAAGTTGATTTCCGACGCGGCGGCGTTGCTCACGTACTGCTCGAGCGCAGGCCCCGCGTTGCGGAGCAGCTTGTCGGTCACGTAGACCGCCACCGCCATCTGCTGCGGCTCGATGCGCACCTGCCGGAACGTCGGCGCGCTCGTGGTGATCGACCCCGCCTCGGCGATCCAGTAGCCGCGCACACCGCCCCAGCGCGAGCCGGTCGCCCGCGAGGTCTCGGCGTTCGCGTTGAAGGTCAGCGACTCGCCGGTGACCGGGTAGTTGTCCGTCATCCCGAGCAGCGAGTGCGGGCTGGTGCTCAGCTTGTCCCAGATCGTCTGGGCGAACTGCGGGGCGACGAGGAAGCCACCCTCGGCGGGCGTGCCCTGCGACATGCCCGACGCGGCCGCAAGCGGCGCGAGGCGCGGGTCGACGTTCACCTGCCCGGGCACCGCGGCGCCCTGCACGGAGGTGAGGAACTCGCCGAACGAGCCGAACGGGCGCTGCGTCGCGCGGTCGGTGCCGACGCGGACGTGCGCCGCCCCGGTGCCGCTCGTGTGACTCACGGTCGGGGTGATGACGGTGGCCTCGGCCCCGGCACGGTACTCCGCAAGGAGTTCGCGCTGGACGGTGGCGACCGGCTTGCCGCTCTCGATCGCGGCATCCAGCCACGCAAGATCGCGGTTGTGCTCGCGCGCAAGGGCACGCAACTCCTTGTCCCGGGTGTCGGGTGCGGCCTGCGTGGCCGCCTGCGTCTGGTCAGACACGGGTGCACTCCTGGCCACAGGGGCCGGTGTGGTGGAAACGGCCGGCGCGTCGCGCGTCGGCTCCTGCGGATGCAGGGTGAGGACGGCGCCAACCGTGGCGGCCGTGGTGGTGCTGATCGGGCTGGGAATCGCGAGCGCCACGGGCAGGGGCTCGGTCTCGGCGCGCGTGGCCATGCGGCCCCCGCTCGCGCCCGTGAGGCCGGCCAACAGGTCGTCGAACGTCGCAACGCGGTCGATCAGCCCGGCGCCGAACGCGGGACGCGCGTTGAGCACGGAGCCCGCGCCGTAGCCCGCTTGCACCTGCGCGGGCGTGACGCCCCGGTGCGCGGCCACGGCGCCGACAAACTGCTGGTAGTAGTCGTCGATCCGGGCTTGGATGTTCGCCCGGTCGGTCGCCGACAGCGGCGCGAAGGGCGCTCCTTCCGCCTTGTTCGCCCCCGCCTTGATGATCGACACATGCACGCCCGCGTTTTCGAGCATCCGCGACACGTCGGCGTGGATCGTGTAGACGCCGATCGAGCCCACCTGCGCCGAGGGGGCCGCGACGATCTCATGGGCCGCGCTGCCTAACCAGTAGGCGGCGCTCGCCATCAGGCCGCCCGTGTAGGCAACGATGCGCTTCTGGCTGCGCCCCGCGGCGATGCGCGCGGCCAACTCCGGCGTGCCGTACACCAGCCCGCCGGGCGAGTCGATGTTGAGCAGGATGGTGCCGACACGCGGGTCGGACAGGTGCGCGTCGAACTCGGCGGCGATCCGCTCCACCGTCGTGTCGACGTAATCCGCCTGCGACTGCGGGCCGATCACGCCGCCAATGCTGATGACGCCGACGCCGGTGGCGCCGGGCAGGGCGGGCGGGGCAGAGCGCCCCAATCGGGCGGCGCGTTCGTCGGCCGTCAGCGGCACGCCGCTCGCCTCGAACTCCGCCAGGTCCTGCAGGGCCGCCGCAAACTCCGGCGTCACCGCCAGCGGCACGCCGTTGAGTTGCGTGTAGGTCGGGGTGCGCATCAGGCGCGTCCTCCGGTCAGGCGTAAGGCCACGGCGCGGGCCGCCCGCTTGGGGGGCGACGGCGCATCCTCGGCCGGGTCCTCGGTGTCGTCGGTCTCGGTGTCGGCGGGCGCGGCTGGTTGGGCGCCGGACGTCGCGGGGGCGGTGCTGAGCGACACGCCGTACTGGTCCGCCAGCCGCTCGGCCTCGGCCCATTCCTCGAGGATGGTCTCGAAGTCGCGCCCCCGCTCGGCGCACACCCGCTGCGGACTCGTCAGGCGGAGCGCCAGTTCTTGCGCGGCGGCGCTGATGTCCTTCACTGGATCCACCCACGGCCAGCCGCGGTACTCGAACGCGTGGGCCGCGAGGCGGGGCGCATCCGCCAGTCGCAAGGGGATCGCGCCCGCCAAGAGGCCAAACCGCACGACGTCGGTGTAGACGGGGCAGAGCAGGCGGTCGGCGAACCAGCGTTGCAGCCCGCGCCACGCGTCGCGCTCGGCCAAGCGACCCGCGCGGTCGCTGGAGTAGTTCGCCTCGCTCAGGTCGCCGGTGAGCGTCGCATACGAGACGCCACTCCCCGAACCGCGCGCCACCATGCGGAGCAGCACCTTCTGGAACGGCTCGAACGCGTCCGTCGGATGCTTGGGGTCCCACGCCTTGAACGTGATCCCCGGAGGCAGTTGCTGGCTGACGCCGGGCTCCAGGTCGAGGCGGATCGACTTGCTCGCGCTGGTGCCGTCCGGCGCATCCTGCGACGGGGTGTAGGCGTCCGGGTCGGTCTCGAAAAACCCGCCCGCGCTCGACGCCACGCGCGCCATCATCAGCTCGGCGATCGTGTACTCGTCGAGCAGCCGCAACGCGAGCATCACGGGCGTCAGCGGCGGGACGCCCCGCGTCTGGCCCGGGCGCAGCTGCAAGAACAGGTGCAGGATCTGGTCGGCCGGTACCCGCACGCGGTCCTGCGTCGGCGTGAAGAAGACGTCGTGCGGGTGGCGCTGGAACAGGTGGTACGCCACGGGGCGGCCACGGGCGTCGATCTCGACCCCCATGCGCACCTCGTGGCGGCCCGGCTCCGGCGCGACGTTGTAGCGTTCGTCGAGGAGGTCGGCGTCGATCACCTGCAGGTCGTAGCCGAACGCGTTGGGGGCGCCGAACCCGCGCCGCACCAGCACCTCGCCGTCGGTCGCCCACGTGCGGAAGATCAGGCGCTGCAGCTCGGCAAAGTTGGTCTGGCCGTCGGCGCTGCACACCTCGCGGCGCTGCCACTGGCACCACGCGTCCCACAGCACGCGGTTCGCGGCGTCGTCGAGGGTGTCGTCGGCGGTGCGGGCGCGCGGGTTGACGCCGATCGCGGCCTCGCCCAACACGCCGTCCACCAGCGCGTGCACGAACCCGGCGGCATGGGCGTTGTCGCGCACCAGCTGGCGGGAGCGGGCGCGGATCGTCGACAGGACGTAGCGCATCTCGGCGTCCGCCGAGAGGATCTGCGCCATCCAGTCCTCCGCCATCCGGCCCGTCGTCGCGGCGCCATACACGGCGCGCGGGCGGCCGTTGACCTTCTCGTTGAGCCAGCGCGCGGCGCGCGCCAGGACGCGGGGCGCCATCAGCGGTAGCTCACCGGGCGCCACTCCACGCGGCGGCCAAAGCGCCCGTTCGCCTTCCGGGCGTCGACCTCAGCGGCCAAGCGCGAGCGCGAGCGTTCCAGCGCGGCCAGCTCTTCGCGCTGCGCCTGCCGCTGCTCGATCGTGTAGCCCGCCATGTCGGCCTGATACCGCTTCGCCAGCGTCGCCTCGACGTAGGCCAGCGCCTGCTCCGCCCACGGCTGGAGCGCGCCCTCGGCGGCGGTGAGCGGGTTCGGGAGCACCGTCAGGGTGCCGCGCCCCGTCACGTACTTTTCGCTGCCGGAGGTGACGTAGGCGGTCCACTGGTAGACCCCGCCGGGGAGGTCCGCCGTGTCACTGGCCGCCGCGGTCAGCTCCCAGCCGTCATTCTCGGCGGTGGCGACGCCCGTGAGGTCAAGGCGACCCGCGCCCCGGATGGCATAGCCGAAGCTCCACCCGTCGGCGGGGGTGTAGTCGACGAGCGTCTTGTCCCATCGCCAGGTGAGACCGGCGAGGACTTCGATCGGCTCGGTAGTCGGGATCGTCGCGGGCGCCATAGCTCGGATGCATCATGCCACATCCGAGTTCCGGAAGCCGGAAGTCCGCACCCGTGCACGGGGAAAAGTGGCCGACGCCCGGCCGGCGTCCGTGCGTTAGGCGGCCGTCTCCACCGGCAACGCCCAGCGAATCCGGTACCAATAGCCGTCGCGGGGCCTGTATTCGCGCTGGAGGTAGCCGCCGGCCACCAACAGCCGGAGCGCCCGCGAGACCGTGTCCGGCTTCATGCGGAGTGCATGGGCGGCGCCCGCGATCTTGAGCGGGCGCAATTCCGTCTGGTCGAGGTGGTTGTAGACCAGCCAGACGTACACCACCAGCGGCGACCCGCGCAGCGTCGCGTCGCGGGAGGCGTCGGCCAGGGCCTGCGGCGGACCGTTCATGGGGACCTCATCGGCGCTTGTACCAGCTGCCCTGCACCCAGTTGCTGCCCG
>JAKAMA010000082.1 GCA_021813085.1 Chloroflexota bacterium
CGCAGCGGCGTGCGCGCGTGCGGATGAGGAGAGGGCGGCGGCGTCGAGGACGCCGGCACTGGAGGACCGCGCGCTGCCCGTCATACGGTGCAAGTATGCCAGATGCGGCGCCAGGGGGCCGGGTACCCCGCGCCGCCTGCCGGCGGTACATTGGGCACGATGAGCACCGACGTCCAGCAGCGCCTGGCGCGCGAGGTCGAGCGCGCCGCGCCCGCCCGCCAGCGGCTGCCGCGGCGCGACCCCGAGTACCGCGCGCTCCGCAGGCTCGCCGACCGGAATCGCCGGGAACCGCCTCGCACGCCGACGGACGCGCTCCAGCACGTCGTCGCCGTCGCCCGCGAGCTGACGCACGCCACCTACGCCGCGCTCGCGGTCACCGGCGCGGAGGACGAGGTCGAGGGCTTCATGGTGAGCGGCTTCGACGATGCGGCGCTGCGGGCGTTGAAGGTGCCGCCGCAGGGCCACGGTCCGCTCGGCACCATGCGCCAGGACGGCCTCGCCGTGCGCCTCGACGACGTGGCGCGGCACGCCCGTGCGTTCGGCTTCCCGCCCAGGCATCCCGAGATGAAGGCGCTGCTGGGCCTGCCGATCTTCGCCGGTGGTGAGGTGCGTGGCGCGCTCTACGTCACCGACCGCCGCGACGGCAGGCCGTTCAGCGATCGCGACGAGGCCGCGCTGCGCGTGCTCAGCCGCCACGCCGGCCTGATCGTCGAAGCGTCCTGGTACTGATGCGGCTGGCGACGTACGCCGAGCGCCCGCGGTCGCCAGACGCATTCGTTGGGGCACAAGGCGTTGTGCCCCTACCGCGACAACCTGCGGATGGAGGACACCTCGGCATCGTGCGCGGCGACCGCATCATCAACGTCGCGGCCGCGGCGAAGGCGCTCGGCCTGCGCGACGTGCGCGACGACATGCTCGGCTTTATCCGCCAGGGCGCGCCCGCGCTCGATGTCGCGCGTGAGGTCGCCACGCGGGTCGACGCGACCGAGGGGCTGCCGCTGGCGGACGTGCGCCTCTGCGCGCCGATCCCGTGGCCGGCGCGCAACATCGTGTGCGTCGGCCTGAACTACGCCGAGCACGTCGCGGAGTCGCAGTCCGTCGCGGGCGGCGACCTGCCGCGGTACCCGGTGTTCTTCAGCAAGCCGCCGACGTGCGTCATCGGCCCCGGCGACGCCATCCCGTCGCACGCGGAGATCACGGCGGAGCTGGACTGGGAGGTGGAGCTGGCGGTGATCATCGGCCGCGACGGGCGGGACATCGCTGAGGCGCACGCGCTGGCGCACGTCTTCGGGTACACCGTCGCGAACGACGTGACGGCGCGCGACCTCCAGCGGCGCCACGGGCAGTGGTACAAGGGCAAGGGACTCGACGGCTTCTGCCCGCTGGGGCCCTGGATCGTCACGGCGGACGAGATCGGGGACCCGCAGCGGCTGGACATCGCGCTGCGCGTCAACGGCGCCGAGAAGCAGCGGTCGAACACGCGCCAGCAGATCTTCCCGGTCGCGCGGCTGATTGCCGAGTGGTCCGCCGGCATGACGCTGCTCGCCGGCGACATCCTGCTGACGGGCACGCCGTCGGGCACCGGCGTCGGCCGCACGCCGCCCGAATACCTGCGTCCCGGCGATGCCGTCGAGGCCGAGATCGCCGGCATCGGGATCCTGCGGAATGTGGTCGAATGACGGGGCCGCGGTGGGCGCGCCTGGCCGTGTGGACCTGCGCCGGACGCCGCACATCTGCTGGAGTGGCTGAGATCTGCCGAAACCTGGGAGGGGCGCCGCGATGATCGTCGGGACGGTGCGCGAGATCAAGAACGAAGAGTTCCGCGTCGGCCTGACGCCGGAGGGCGCACACGCGCTCGCCGAGGCGGGGCACCGCGTCCTCGTCGAGACGGGCGCCGGCGCGGGCATCGGCTGCGACGACGCGGCGTACCGCACCGCCGGCGCGACGGTCACCGACGCCGCGACGGTGTGGGGCACCGCCGATCTGCTCGTGAAGGTGAAGGAGCCGCTGCCCTCCGAGCACCCGCTGCTGCGCGACAACCAGACGCTCTTCACCTACCTCCACCTCGCCGCCATGCCGGAGCTGACCCGCGCGCTCCTCGCCTCGAAGATCACCGCCATCGCCTATGAGACCGTCGAGCTGCCCGACGGCTCGCTGCCGCTGCTGATCCCGATGAGTCAGATCGCCGGCCGCATGGCGACGGAGGTCGGCGCGCAGTGGCTGCGCAAGCCCGGCGCCGGGCGCGGCAAGCTGCTCTCGGGCGTCATCGGCGCCAGCCCGGCGCACGTCGTCGTGCTCGGCGCCGGCATCGTCGGCGAGCACGCGACGGAGGCGGCGGTCGGCCTCGGCGCGCGCGTCACGGTGTTCGATGCGCGCATCGAGAAGCTGCGCATGGTGCAGCAGCGCTGGCCGGGGCGCACGACGGCGCTCATGTCGAGCCCACTCGCCATCGCCAACGTCGTGCGCGACGCCGACGTGCTGATCTGCGCCGTGCTCGTGCCCGGAGCGGCGGCGCCGAAGCTCGTGACGCGCGAGATGGTGCGCGGCATGGGGCCCGGCGCCGTCATCGTCGACGTGTCCATCGACCAGGGCGGCGCCTGCGAGACGTCGCGCGTGACGACGCACGACGCCCCGGTGTACGTGGAGGAGGGCGTCGTGCACTACTGCGTCGCCAACATGCCCGGCGCCGTGCCGCAGACCTCGACCGCGGCGCTGACGGCGGCCACGCTGCCCTACGTGCTGGAGCTGGCGCGCCACGGCACGCGCGAGGCGCTGCGGCGCGACCCCGCACTCGCCCGGGGTGTGCTCGTGAGCGAGGGCCAGGTGACGTACGAGGCCCTCGCCGCCTCCCTTGGCCTGCCCTACGCCCCCCTGGACCGCGCGCTGCCGCAAGCGTGAACGCCCGCCGTTGTCGCCTACGGACAGGCCATCAGCAGTTGACCACGGGAAAGAATCCGCCTGGCCAGTAGTAGCGCCAGGCCCACTGGTCGTGGATGGCCGCCCCGCTGACGGCGATCACGAGGCCGACGACAGGGTCCGACGCGAACGCGATCTTGTCGGCGGCCAGGGTCTGGGGATAGGGCGCGACCGGGACGCGGATGAGCCCGCGCGCGTCGATGTGGCCGGGGCTCGACGCGGAGCTCGGGATCCCCGCTCCGGGCGCTGGTGGCTCGAGCGGCGCCGAGATCAGCGCCCGCAGCGACGGGTCGTCCTCCTCCGGCAGAGCCACGCCTGTCGCCGTGCCCCAGGCGAGCGCGAGGACGGCGACGACCGCGTACACGGGAAGCGTACGGCGAGAGCAGATTGTCATCGCAAGCTCCCTGTTCCTTGGGCTGTTCAAATCCGGAGTCAGCGCGTATCATGGGAGCCCATGGGTGCCGATGTCAAGTCTCTTATGTGCAGATCTGGGGAAAATCTCTTATCCCACTACCGGCTGGTCACGCTACTCTTCGTCTCTGCGATCGCCTACAGCGCACACGCGTGTGTCCCTAGGGGCGGCCCGGGCGGGTCGGACCCCCAGCACTTCTACGGGAACTTCCAGACCGCCGTCGCTTCAGTGCCCGACAAGCAGTATCAGGTGTATTGGCTCGGCCGCGAGTTTAGAGCGGGCAGTCTAACCTTCCGAGGCCCTGAAATTCCAGACTTCGGTGCCGCGGCAAACCGGGACTCGATGTACGTGTCCTACGGCGCCAGGCTCAGCAGGGGAGGCGTGGGACTGGAGCTCAGCCTTCTTAGTCCAGTTGGCTGGGAGTCGGCCCGCGGCTCCTACGGGAGCACGCCCCCCGGCGCAACCTCGCGGCAGATAATGGTGGCCGGCTCCCCGGCGACAATCATCGTCATTCCGGCTGGCACGCGACCTGTCAACGAACTGCGCTTGATTGTGCACTTCCGAACAACCACGGTGCTGGTGATCGCAACGGCCGGCGGCGCGGCGACGCCCGGCGGGCCCGATGTGAACCCCTTGATCGACGAGGAGACGTTCCTCAGCGTGATGCAGCAACTCCGCCCCTACCCGCAGTGACGAGCGGTAGCGCCGCCGGCGCCCGTCATCGGGCTTGGCCCGCACTGGTGTTCGTGCTCATGGGTCGTACATCCCTGGTCATCGCGGCAGCCTGGCTCGCAGCCACATCTGCTTCGTGCACGACGCAAATCCCCAGCGATGAGCACTACTACGACAACTTCAAGACGGCGGTGGCGAACGCGGACCAGCAGGGCTACACGCCGTACTGGCTGGGCAGGGAGTTCGTCGCCGGCGGGCTCACGTACAAGGGGCCGGATGTTGCCGACTTCGGCGACGAGGTCGATGGTGGCGGCGTCAGCATGGGCTATAGCGCTCGTCTGGCACGAGGTGGCGTGAGCCTGAACATGAGCCTCTACTCGCGGGATGCTTGGTCTCGCGCCGAGGTTGCCGGCATATCACGGGTGGGGGCGAACGCGTCGGTGCGCACGGTCACGGTGGCCGGCCATACCGGCACGCTCGTGGTCATTCCTAGTGGCACTCCCGGTGTCCGGGCGATCCAACTGGTGCTCCGTCTGGGGGAGACCGTGGTGCGCGCCAGCGTACCCTTTACGATATCGGCAACGCCCGGGGGTGCGAGCCCGGACCCATTGTCCGACGAGGCGACGTTCCTCAGCGTGATGCAGCAGCTCCGCCCGTACCCGCAGTGACTGTCGCCGTAGGCGGCGCCGCCCGCGGCGCGCTTACTTGATCAGCTTCACCACGTAGACGCCCTTGTCCGGCGTGTTGATGTCGCCGATTGTGCCCTGGGGGATGGTGGCCTGCACGAACCGCCCCCAGATGGTGTTGTTCGCCTGGTCCACGCGCTCGATGAAGAAGGCGCGGAACGCCGACGGCACGACTGGGCTGGGCGCGTTCGGGATGTCGCCGCCGATCACGGGCACGAACAGCACGCGCGGGCTGCCCACCGCGAAGCTGGAGTACGTCTCGGCCGGCGCGGCGGCGATGCGGGCGTTGAGGGCGTCCGCCGTCGCCGGTGAGATGGCCGACCCGTCGAATGTGTTCGTCGGGTACGACGTGCCGATCAGGATCGGCGAGGTGACGCCGTTCTTGATGGCGTCGGCGTACGACTGCCCGCCGGGCGGCGTGATGCTGACGAAGTTGAACGAGCCGCTGCCGCCGCCGGACTGCGCCGGCTGCAGACCGACGTAACTGCCGTAGCCGCCGGACGCCGTGAAGGCGTCGTCGTTGACGGCCCACGGGATGATGCCGACGGCGCCGCCCGCCGGCCCCACCTGCGCGGTGGACGACGCGGTGACCGTGCCGGAGGTGATGCCCAGCAGGCGCAGGAACCCGGCCTTCGACGTCCACGTCGACGTCACCTGCACCGCGTCGTGCGCGCGCACGATGCTGAGCACGGTGACCTTCGCGTTCGGGTCGCCGTTCGCGGCGGCGTACGCCTTCGCGTCGGCGATACCCTGCTCCTGGTTGTGCAGCACCGTCTGTGCGCCGGCGAGCGCGGCCGCGTCGGTCGTGCGCTGGGCATTCGTGCGGTTGACGTAGAGGCGCCCGCCATCGATCGCCAGGCCGGCCGCACCGACCATCACCGTCGTCAGCAGCGCCAGCAGGACGAGCGCCTGGCCGCGCTCGCCGCGGTGCGCGCGGGCGTGTATCCATGCGCGTACGACGGACACGGGGTGAGCGCGCATGTGTCTGTGCGATGTCATTGCCATCCTCAACTTCCGGGACCGCGTGACCTTCCCCGGGCGCTGCTGCTTCTACAGCAGGCAACGTGCGTTGAGCGCAGGTGGTGCGTGCCCGCGATCCCACCAGAACTATCGGCCGGTGCCGCCCGATACTGAACGATGCTTCATCGGTGACGAGTATGCTCGTGCGACACATCGAGTACGTTCTATCGTAGCCGAGAAAGTTCATGAACGCGCATTCATGTCCGCAGCCGTTCAGCGGGGCGCGCTGCCGCCGACATCTCAAGCGAGGAGGCACCTGTGAGCGACGTTGGAGCGATCGCCCGCGGCCGGGGGCGCCGTGCGGAGCGCGGACAGAGTCTGGCTGAGCTGGCGCTGATCCTGCCGGTCCTCTTGATCCTGCTGTTCGGGGTCGTCGAGTTCGGCATGGTGCTCAAGAGCTACATCCAGGTGACGAACGCCACGCGCGAGGGCGCCCGCTACGCGGCGCTGGGTGCGACGGCGGGCAGCTATCCGACGAACTGCCAGGCGTCCGGCGACACGACGGCCGTCGGGCGCACCTGCAGCTCGCTCGCGGGGCTGAAGCTCGCGAATGTGTCGAGCGTGACGGTGACGTACCCGAACGGGAAGGTGAGCGGCAACAAGGTCGTCGTCACCGTGAACTACGTGTACAAGTTCTTCACGCCCGTCGGCGGGCTGATCAGCCTCTTCTCCGGCGGCGGCTCGAGCAACCGGATCACGTTGTCTTCGAGCACGACGATGCGCCTGGAGTGACGGCGCTGGCGGGGGCTGCTCCGAACATAGACTCGCTCACGGGTCGGACGCTGGATGCTGGAGGGTAGAAGGTAGAGGCGCGGTGCCATGCCCGGGCGGGCGGGCCCGCATGGGAACAGCCCGCGCCGCGAGTGGGTGAGGATGGTCACCCGCGAGGGTGCCGACCCGCTGCATGGATAGCTGCCTGCTGAGCGCCGATGCACTCCGCGGACGAAGCCCGGCGGGATGTTGTCTAGGTGACGTTCATGCCACCGGCCCGCGTGCCTCAGCCCCGGCCCTGCTACAATCGCCTGCCGTGCAGATATCCGCGGGCCCGCCGCTGATCCGCCGCACTGAGGCCGGCATCGAGGTCGTCGCCGCGGCCTATTCGTGGCGCTGGGAGCGCGCGTCGGACGAGGCGGTGCTCGCCGACGCGCGCGGGCGTGTGGTGCTGGCGTACCCGCTGCAGCCCTGTGTCGCGGCGACCGGACGCGACGCCCCGGGCGCCGGACGCTGCCTGGACGCGCGCATCGACGGCGCGCGCCTGCGCGTCGTCTACGCCGGCGTCAACGGCGGCGACGCGCTGCGGCTGACGCTGCGGTTTGAGGCGGTGTATCTCGTCGTCGAAGAGGTCGTGTACACCCCGCCCGACGACGCGGCCGTCGTACGGCTCGCCTCCTTCGCGCGCTGGCGCGACGGCGGACCGTGTCCCCGGCGGGCCGTATGGCCGGCCGGGCGCGCCGATACGTGCGTCATCCCCGGCGGGCGCCAAGACCCGGAGCAGGCGATCTTTCCGACCGCCGGGCTCGAAGACGTGCGCTTCTCGGTCGGCTGTTTCGGCATGGACACCGGCACGTACCACCAGCAGTGGGCGCTGCCGCACTATTTCGTCGCCTGCTTCAACGCGGGCGCCGGCGGGGCGCCGTCCGGCGCGGCGTGCGTCGGGCTCGGTGCTGTGCCCGATGGCAACGTGATGGCCAGCGTCGGCGGCGGCGCGTTCTCGTACGAGGTCAACGTCCGCGGCGACCTCTGGCGGCACCGCCGCGGCCCCGGTGCGATCGTCTTCGACTGGCCGCTGGTGATCGCGGTGGCCGACGACTGGTACGGCGCGGCGCTCGCCTACTTCGAGGCGCTCGACCGGGAGGGCCTGCTGCCGGCGCGCGAGGCGGCGGTGCCGGACGCCGCGTTCTGGCCGCAGTACGACACGTGGGGCGACCAGGCCGCGCGCCGGTGCTTCCTCGAGCGCTTCGACGAGGAGCACCTGCGCGCGATCTACGGCGACTTTCGGCGCTCGGGGCTGCGCGCACGGCTGTTCGTCATCGACGACAAGTGGGAGGGCGTCTACGGCTCGCTGGCGCACGACGAGCGGCGCTTCCCGCGCTTCCTGTCGCTACTCGACGAGATCCGCGCCGACGGCCACGAGGTCGGGCTCTGGACCGCGTTCCCGCGCTGCGAGGACTACCGTGCGCTGGGGCTCGGCCCCGAGTCGGTGCTGATGACGCCCGACGGCGCGCCGTACGTCGTCCGCGAGCGGGAGCGCTCGTGGTACGTGTTCGACCCGACGGATGCGGCGGCGGCGGCCCACCTGGCGAGCCGCGCGCGCCATCTCGTGGAGACGTACCATCCGGCGCTCGTGAAGATCGACTTCGGCTACGAGATCCCGACACCGGACGTCGCCGGGCCGCACGACCCCACGGCCGGCGGCGAGCGTCTGTTCGCGCGCTTCCTCGAGATCATCTGCGGCGAGCTGAAGCGCGCCGACCCGCGGCTCGCCGTGCTGTACTACTGCCTGACGCCGCTCTTCCGCCGCTCCATCGACCAGTGCGGCATGGACGACCTCTGGATGTCGCGCGGCGCCTACGACGAGGGCTTCGCGCGGCGTGCGCTGCTGGCGTCGTGGTGCGGCGCCTTCGGCGTCGTGCCGTACGGTTCGAGCGGCTACGACTGGAAGTCGGCCGCGAGCATCTGGCTCGACACGGCCGTTATCGGCACGCCGGGCGTCATCGCCCCGCTCGCCGGCGACGAGTATGGCGCGCGCCTGACGCCGCGGCTCGCGGCGCTCTACAACGGCGTCGCGCGCATCAGCCGCCGCGTTTCGCGCTACACCGTGGCCTTCTTC
>JAKAMA010000083.1 GCA_021813085.1 Chloroflexota bacterium
ACGCGCTTGTTGAAGCGCTCGACGCGGCCGGCGGTGTCGACGATGCGCTGCTGGCCCGTAAAGAACGGGTGGCAATTGCTGCAGATCTCGACATGCAGGTCCGCCTTCGTCGCGTGGGTCTGCCAGGCGTTGCCGCAGGCGCAGTGGACGGTGGCTTCGACGTACTTTGGGTGGATGTTGGCCTTCATGTGGTGAGCTCTCTGTGTCTTCTCGCGCCGACCGTCGCCATACGGCGAGGTGGAGCGCCCGCGGGTACAGGGCGCGGCAAGCAGCGCCCCTACGGTTGCGCGGTGGCGGCTTCGGCTACGACCGGATCCACGCTGGCCTGCTTGCGGCGGCCCTTGGCGTACGGCTCGAAGCGCACGTGACCATCGACGAGCGCGTAGAGCGTGTGGTCGCGGCCGACGCCGACGTTGCGGCCGGGGTGCACCCGCGTGCCGCGCTGGCGCAGGATGATCGTCCCGGAGCGGACGGCCTGGCCGTCGGAGCGCTTGACGCCGAGCCGCTGGGAGTTGCTGTCACGGCCGTTGCGGGAGCTGCCGACGCCTTTCTTGTGTGCCATCGCTTACTCTGCCTTCTTGCGGATGCGCCTGGGCCTGGTGGGCGGCGCGTCGGCGGCAGCAGCTTCGGGCGCTGCTGCACCGGCCGACTCTTCGGCGGCTGCGGCCGCTTCGGGTGCGGCTGTCTCGCTGCGGGGCCTGCGGCGGCCTCGTTTCGGCGCCGCCTCGGCCTCGGCCGGCGCGGCGGCTTCGGGCGCCTGCTTCGGCTTCGGCTGCTGGCCCGCGGCGAGGATGTCGTCAACGCGGATCTCGGTGTAGTGCTGGCGGTGGCCGGTCTTCTTCCGCGAGCGCGTCTTGGACTTGTAGCGGAAGACGATGATCTTCTTCGCGCGCCCCTGCCCGGCGATGGTGCCGAGGACGCGGGCGCCCGCGATGGTCGGCGCACCGACCGTGACGTGCTCGCCCTCGCCCATGAGCAGCACGTCCGTCAGCTCGATGGTGTCGCCGGGCTCGCCAGCGAGGCGCTCGACGCGGACGCTGCGCCCTTCCTGGACGCGGTACTGCTTGCCCCCGGTACGGACGACGGCGTACACGGCTTCCTCCACGGACATAGAGAGACCTGCCGACTGGCAGGCTTCACACGCCATGGTATCGAGGAACCCCTGGACTGTCAACCAGGGCGCACCACCGTCCGCCTTTGTCGCCGTCGCGCGGCCTCAGGCGGCGGTGACGCCGATGTCCAGCGCGGCGGCGACGGTGCCCATCTCGTCGACCAGGTCGGTGAGCTCGACGTCCCCGGCCATCTTGAGCAGGACCTCGCGGTCGTCGCCTTCGGCCTGCGTGGTCTGGAACATGTTCAGGAGGGCGTCGGCGCCGCCGGCCGCAGGCTCTGTCTCCGATTCATCCTCAGGAGCGGGGCTTTCGACGGCGGCCGTCGCTTCGGCCGGCGGCGCCGTCGCCGCAGCATCGTCTGGCACGGTCACCGGCTCCGCCTCGGCGGCCGATGGCGTGGCTTCGTCTTCAGCGGGCTTCTTCTTCAGCAGACCCATCGCCTCTACCCCTCGATGCCACCGCGCCGCACCCGTGGCGCGCTCCGCGTGAGTATCGGCAGGCTCAGGGGCGCCCCTTAGGTGGGACAGTCATCGTTATGTCGTCCTAGCGGTCGGCGGCTCCACAGCCAGACGATCATCGCGTGCGCTGGCGGGAGGGCGGACGGCGCGGTGGCGCCCGTCCGGCCGCGGATGGGGGCAGCGACTCGCGGATCGGGCTTCCGCGGGACGGGCCGCTGGGGGTGGCTGTCCTCCGCTGCGGCGATCGGCGCGGATCGCGGGGCTAGAAGAGGCCCTGACGCTGGGCCTTCGAGAGGAGCTTGAAGAGCTCGTAGAAGTTGCTGACGCCGGACTCACTGAGCTTCTGCAAGAGCGCGCCGCGGCGGTCCACTTCCTTGTAGATCTCGCGGCGCCGCTTTTCGGAGAGGCCGCGTGCGGGAGCGATGCGCTGCTCGAGCAGGTAGCTGTTGAGGTTGCCCGTGAACTCGAAGATGTCTTCGGTCGGGTTCCAGCGGAAGATCTCGACGAAGGAGAACGAGCTGCTCACGGGGTCGTACCCGATGATCTCGGAGATGCTGATGATGCGGCGGGCCATCTTGCCGCTGGGGAGGCGTACGGCGCTGGCGATGATGACGACGTTGAGGTTATCGACGTAGGTGCGGGGCACGCTGATCGGCGCGCCGGTGACGCGCTGGATGAGCTTCTCGACGGTCGCGGCGTGAAACGTGGCGCAGACGGCGTGCCCGGTCATCATCGCCTGGAAGGCGATGTTCCCCTCCTCGCCGCGGATCTCGCCGATGATGATCTCGTTGGGGCGTTGGCGGAGGGCGGCCTTGAGGAGGCTGAACATGTCGACGGCGCCGCCGGCCTGGCTCATCTGACCGCGGACGACCTCGCGGGTCCAGTTGGGGTGGGGGACCTGGACTTCGGGGGTGTCCTCGATGCTGACGATCTTGGCGGAGGGGGCGACGAAGGTCGTGAGCGCGTTCATCAGCGTCGTCTTGCCGGAGGCGGTCTCACCGGAAACGAAGAAGTTCATGCCCTCTTCGACAATGAGCGACAGGTAACCCGCCATCTGATACGTGAGCATCCCGCTCTCGCAGATGTCGATGATGCTGAGCGGGGTGCCCATGAACTTCCTGATGGTGAAGTTCGAGCCGTTCTTCGAGACATCGCCGCCGTAGACGATGTTGATGCGCGAGCCGTCGGGCAGGGTGGCATCGACGATCGGGTTGCGGAAGGTGACGGGCTTCTTCATTTTCTCGGCGAGCTTGAGGACGAAGTCGTCGAGCTCCTCGTGGGTGTCGAAGCAGATGCTGCTCTTGAGCCCCTTGAAGACCTTATGCTCGATGTAGACGGGGCCGAGGCCGCTGCAACTGATGTCCTCGATCCACTCGTCGCTGATCAGCGGTTCGAGCGGGCCCATCCCGATCTTGTCGCGGATCACCATGTACTTGAGGCTCTCCATCTCGTCGGCGGTGACCCTGAGCTTGCCGCCGGTCTTGGCGGCGGACTTCGCGGCGAACGGGAGCTTGAGGAAGCCGGCTTCGCCCGCGGCGACCGGAGGCGGCACGGGCGCGGGCGTCGAGGCGCGGTCCGTCACCTCGCAACTGTCATCGATGGCGCGGAGGATGACCTCCGTCTTCTCCTCCGGGCTGGTGGCATCGGCAAGCAACTCGACGAAGTCGAGGAGGCGGTACTCGATCTCTTCGACGAGGTCGCCGAGGCGGCCAGTGGACGGTTCGATGGCGATGTAGAAGTTCCGCGCCTCGGCGGAGTCGGGAAAGATGTGGACGAACGAGTTGTTGCCGACCGGGTAGATCAGGTTCGGGTCCTTGATGTCGCCCATCTTGCGCGAGATCTGCGGGTAGTACTGGGGTACGCCGAACTCGGACATCGGCACGCTGTGCAGGTACGACATGAGGTGCGGCGCCCGGTCGGCCTCGGCCCGCAGGTCGGGGGACAGCAGGTTGTGGATGGGGCACTGCTGCGCACCGCCGTTGCGGTGGTCTTCGGCCGGCTGCGTGACCTCGAACGGGAGGCGCTGCGGCATCTGCGTCTAGGCCTTTGCCGTCGAGACCGGGATGATGCGCATACCGAGGCCGGGCTCGACATCGAAGCTGATGATGTTGCCGGTGGACTTTTCTGCGCCGCGCACCTTGGCAACCTCGAGCACCTTCATGAGCTGGTCGCGCATCTCCTCGACCCGCAGCCTGAGGTGGGCGTCGCACAGCGAGCGCATCCGCATGAACATGGCCTCCTCGAAGGCGTGGGAGTGAAGGGTGAAGAAGATGGTCATGTTCTGGTCGCAGTACTCCTTGACGGACGTCAGGAAGCGCAGCGTGGCGGCCTGAGGCACCTGGGAGACAAAGGAGGTGAGCGAGTCGATGAAGATGACGTCGTAGCGGCCGTGGAGGCGGCCGAGGTGCTGCAGCATCCTGTCGAACGCGAGCGTCGCCTGCTCCTCGCTCATGGCGGCGGGCACAGGGTAGACGTTGAGGGCGCCGAGCAGGAAGAAGTCCGTGACGTCGAGGCTCAGGCTGGTCATCTGACGGAAGAGGCTGCGGGGCGTGTTCTCCGTCGTGTACATCGCGCAGCGGAAGCCGCCGTTGAGCGCCCCGTGGGTGAGCTGCTGCGTGACGACGCTCTTGCCGGCGTTGGACTGACCCTCGATGAGGATCAGCGAGCCCTCGGGGATGCCGCCGCCCATCTTCTTGTCGATCTCGACGCTGCCCGTCGAGATGACGCGCCGCTTGTCCGCCGTGAGCGTCGACACTGTGCGCCTCCGTCCTGCTTGCCTGCGTCCCTGCCGGGGATGCGCGGGTACGGCGAGCCCGCGGGCGCGGCGTCCTACGTCCCCATATCCTTATCGGCGGCGGCGCGGCGAACCATAGGTGTACGCACCCGGTGGAAGGCAGGTGGCGGCGGGAATCAGGGGAATGGGGGCGGGGGAAGCGGGAGACGGGATGTAGGAGGCAGGGGGGTCGCGTACGGCAGCGTGATGCCGGACACCCTCGCTTGCATCGTGCCCGGTCCCTCGTGGGCTGATCGGCGCGCCGCCGCGGTGTGCGCGGACGAGCCGGCCGTCGTGCTCAAGGACGGATACGGATCTCGGACGCCCACAGGCTCACGCGAGTATCGGCAGCTCGAACCGGGCGGCAAACGGATTGATGAAGCGTACGCCCTCGACGCGCGCGCCATCGGTAAAGTCCTCGCTGAGAATCATGCCGACGCCACGACGCTTCACAACCGCCCAGATCAAGGCATCCCAGTATGAGAAGCCGTGCCGCCTTGTACAGCGCACAGCTTGACCGACGTCGGCAGGAGGCACTCCGTACACCTGCCAGGAACGAAGGTAGTTGGCGACGCTCCGCTCGGCCTCTGCAGAAGTAAGCGGCGGGGTGATCTTGCGTGTGACCGTGACGAAGAACTCTCCGAGGATCTGCGCCGTGAGCGCGCCGGATTGGGTGGACGCGAGATGCTCGACTACCGCGATTGCGCGCTCGCGCTTCGTGGGGTCGGCGGGATCGTATGCGTAGCCAAGGACGTTCGTGTCAACGAGGAAGACGCCGGAGCCGCTCGTCATACAACTCCTCGCGGGTCCAGCCGCGTCTACGCCGCGCGCTCGAGATACACGCGCGGCGACGGATGAACCGCAGTTCCCGCTCCCATGCGCGGGGGTCGGAAAGCTGCGACGTGTCTTCAATCACGGCAACAGCGCCGCGGCGCAGCGGCTCGGACTCGGCAAGGCCACGTTCGCGCGCCACACGCGTCAGCGCCGCGTCCTCCGCGGGTGCAAGCGTCACCTGTCTACGAATCAGCTTGGCCATGCTCGAAGGCGCTTAGCCGCCCCACGCTGCATATTCCCCCATCGCGCGCGCTCCCGTAGACTCGCGCGTATGGGCGGACGGGTGACGGACGCGGTGTTCCGGCCGGGGAGCGTGGCGGTCGTGGGGGCGTCGTCGAACGTCGACAGCCCGGGGCACGACTACGTGCGGTCGCTGGTCGACTTCGGCTTTCGCGGGCCGCTGTACCCGATCAATCCGCGGGCGGCCGAGATCGCGGGGCTGCGGGCGTATCCGTCGCTCTCGGCGGTGCCGGGCGAGGTCGAGTACGTGATCTCCTGCATCCCGGCGGACGGCGTGCTGGCGCTGATCGACGAGAGCCGGGCGAAGGGCGTGCGGACGCTGCATCTGTTCACCGGGCGCTTCGGCGAGACCGGCAAGGCGGAGGCCGCCGCACTGGAACGCGCGGTGAAGGAGCGGGCGGCGGCGGCGGGCATCCGGATCATCGGGCCGAACTGCATGGGGGTGTACGACGCGTCACACGGGATGGCGTTCCGCCCGGACCTGCCGCGCGAGCCAGGCGACGTCGCGTTCATCTCGCAGAGCGGCAACAACTCGGTGGAGCTGATGCTGCACGGCGCGGCGCGCGGGCTGCGGTTCAGCAAGGTGGTGAGCTACGGCAACGCGCTGGACCTGAGCGAGGCGGACTTCCTGGATTATCTTGCGGACGACGCGGCGACGCGCGTCGTCGGCGCCTACATCGAAGGCACGGCGGACGGGCGGCGGCTGTTCGACGCGCTGCGGCGCTGCGCGCGGGCGAAGCCTGTCGTCGTGCTGAAGGGCGGACGCACGGGCGCCGGCTCGCGCACGGCGGCGTCGCACACGGCGGCGCTGGCGGGACGGCGCCAGGTGTGGAGCGCGGTGCTGCGGCAGGCGGGGGCGGTCGAGGTGGACACCTTCGACGAGCTGATCGACATGCTCGTGGCGTTTGCGTTCCTTCGGGACGCACAGCAGACAGCAGACAACGGACAACAGACAACAGACAAGCGGCCGACCGGCGACGGGCGCGCGTCGGTCGGGGTGGTCGGCGGCGGCGGCGGGCGGGCCGTGCAGTCGGCGGACGTGTGCGAGGAGGCGGGGCTGCGCGTGCCGAAGCTGCCGGAGGCGATCCGGGCGACGCTGCGCGAGAAGGCGCCAGACCTCGCGGACTGGGTGGACAACCCGGTGGACCAGTCGATCCTGGCGGGCAGCGGTGTGTCAGGCGCGCGCGTGCTCGAGCTGATGCTCGCGAACCCGGAGTTCGACGCCCTGATCGCCAACGTCGGCGAGGACTGGGTGCTCGGGCGCCCGGACGCGGCCGAGCGGATGGCGCACCTCGTCGACCGCTTCGCGGCGATCGGACGGCAGGCGGGGAAGCCGCTGGCGTTCGTACTGGGGCCGGCGGACTCGCCGGACGAGACGAAGTGGCGCGCGGTCGAGGGCGGGCGGCAGCGGCTGACGGACGCGCGGCTCGCGGTGTACCCGAGCGTCGACCGGGCAGCGGTGGCGGTGGCGCGCTTCGTAGCGCACGGCACATCGACCATCGGGTAGAGCCAGATCGCGGAGACGATGCGATGACTTCGTGGATCGTGTCAGAAGAGATCGTGCCGCGGCTGGTGATTCGGCGCGCGGTGGCGGAGGACCTGCCGCGCATCGTCGAGCTGCTGCAGCAGGAGTCACTCGACGGTGAGCAGCGCGAGGACCTCGGGCCGCCGCTGCCGCAGGCGTACGCCGATGCGTTCGCGGCCATCGAAGCGGCCACGGACAACGACGTGATGGTGGCGGAGCTGGACGGGCGCATCGCCGGCACGTTTCAGTTGACGATCATCGCGGGGCTCATGCACGTCGGGGCGAGCGTGGCGCAGGTGGAGGCGGTCGTGGTTGACGCGCCGCTGCGCCGCCACCGGGTCGGCGAGACGATGATGCGCTGGGCGATCGCGGAGGCGCGGCGGCGCGGCTGTTCGCGCGTGCAGCTCACGAGCAACAAGCGGCGGACGGACGCGCACCGGTTCTACGAGCGGCTGGGGTTCGTCGCGGGGTACGAAGGGTTCAAGCTGGCGTTGTGAACGCGGCGGCGTGCACGACGGTGGGCGCAGCAAGCAGCGCCCCTACGACGTGGGCGCGCCGCGGCGGCAGGCGTGCGCCGCAACACGGAGCTGAAGCTCCTTCGCTACGACGCGGCATCGCGGCGCCGCACGAGCGACAGGCCCGCGCCGCGGCGCGGGGCAGGCGGGCGTGATGCGCTGGGCGGACAGTCTGAAGACCTGTCCTTACAGGCGGATGCGCGGCGCACGGGCGTCTGGCGCGCGCCGCACTCCGGAGCTGAAGCTCCTTCGCCACGACGTGGCACGCGGCGCCGCAAGGGCGTGGCGCGCAGCGCCCCGACGGCGGTGGCCGCGAGCGGGAGCGTCCCTACTCGAAGCTCCAGCGATCGGTATCGCGCGGCCAGGCGACGGGTGGTGCGTCGCCGAAGAACAGCGCGATCTCGCGCTTGGCGCTGGCCGGCGAGTCGGATGCGTGCGTCAGGTTGCGCCCCTTCTGCAGGCCGAAGTCCGCGCGGATGCTGCCGGGCGCAGCCTCGGTGGGCGAAGTCGCGCCCATGGTCTGGCGCGTGGCGGCGATCGCGTCCGGTCCCTCGAAGACGGCGGCGATGATCGGCGACGAGGTGATGTAGTCGACGAGGCCGGGGAAAAACGGCTTGCCCTCGTGCTCGCCGTAGTGCTTCTTGGCGAGCGGCTTCGTCACCCTGAGCAGGCGGATGGCGACGATCTTCAGGCCGCGCCGCTCGAGGCGGGAGATCACTTCGCCGGCGAGGCCACGCTGCATGGCGTCGGGCTTGATGAGGACGAGCGTGCGCTCCAACGGATGCTCCTTCTGCGAAGAACCTGGAAACCTACAACCTGAACCTGGAACACGCACGAAGCACAAGCAGCTACGCGCGCGGGGGGCCGATGGCAGGCCCGCGCAAGTATAGGGGCACGAGGGCCGTAGGATCATCGGCGAGGCCCGCGTCGAGGCGCCGGCGGCCGAGTGCCGCGAGGGCGACGACGCGATGCGCGGCGGGGGCGGCGACGGCCATGCCGGCGGCGCGGGCGGCGTCCGCGAGCGTCTCGTCGATGTCGCCGGTCAGCACGTCGTGCGGGCCGAG
>JAKAMA010000084.1 GCA_021813085.1 Chloroflexota bacterium
GCGCCGTCGGCATCACGTGGGACAGCGGCGGCCGTCGCAGCACCCACGACCGGTCGCCCGCCGAGAGCCGGTAGGTGATGTTCGACCGGCCGTGGCCGATCACCTCCGCCTCCAGCCGTTCGACGGGCGCCACGTGCTCGCGAAACCACGGCAGCAGGCGCGCGAAGTCGATCCCCTTCGGGGCCGCGTCGCTCATGTCTGCCTCCCGCCGTCCAGCCGCTGGGCGCGCTTCACAGGAGAGACCCTACGCCACAGCGAAGCTGACCGCAACGCGGGCATGCGGGGGCGCCGGGCCGACGCCCGGCGGCTGCTATCCGCGGACGAGCAGGACGGGCAGGTTCGTCTCGTGCAGCACCTGCTCGGCGACACTGCCGAACATCAGCCTTCCGATCCCACGCCGCGAGTGCGTGGACATGGCGATCGCGTCGACGCTCAGCTCCCTCGCCGCGGCGACGATCTGGCGGGCCGGCTGCCCCTGCCGCACCGTCGTGTGCACGGCCGCGCCCGTCCCGGCGAGCTGCGCCGCCACCCGCTCCAGGTACGACTGCGCCTGCTCGAGGAAGAGCGAACGGATCGTCTCGTCCGCCGACGCCTTGCCGATGGCGCCGCGCTCGCTCCAGTCCGCGGACGCGGACTCGACGATGCGCAGGAGCGTCAGGTCCGCGCGCATCGCCCGCGCCAGGTCCGCGGCGTACGGGATGACCGCCTCACCTTGCGGTGTGCCGTCGAGTGTGACCAACAGGTGCTTGAACATGCTCCCCTCCGGTTGATGCCGTGCGTCGCGACGCGTACCCGCGGTCGCCGCGCACGGCGGTGCTGGGGGCGAGCATCCCCGCCTGTCCGGAGGGCGGCTGCACCCCGACCCGTGTTACCCAAACCCATATGAACTATCGGCCGCATTGGGACTTCTCGTGATACCATGCCGCGGATGTTTCGACGGATCGTGGCCGCCGCCCTGGTCGGGGCCGCGCTGGCCGGCTGCCGCGGCGCCGGCGCCGGCCCCACCGGCACCCCGTCGCCGTCCCGCGTCGTCGTCGCCACCGAGACCGCCGCTGCCGGCTGTGCTCCGGCCCGCGCGCACGCCGCAGGCGACACGAGCGAGACCATCACGGTGGCCGGCGCCACCCGCACGTACATCCTGCACGTGCCCGCGGGCTACGCCGGCGGCGCCCGGACGCCGCTGGTGCTCCTGTTCCACGGCTTCGCCCTGAGCGCCGAGTTCATGCGTTCGTATACGAAGTTCGAGGACGTGGCCGACGCGCACCGCTTCATCCTCGTCATCCCCGATGGCACCGGCTCGCCGCGGTTCTGGAACAGCAACGGGGTGCCGGGCGGCCCCGATGATGTGGGCTTCGTGCGGGACCTGCTGGCGAAGCTCAGCGGCCAGTTGTGCGTTGACCCCGCGCGGGTCTACGCCGCCGGGTACTCGAACGGCGGCGGCATGGCGCAGCTCGTCGCCTGCAGCCTGCACGGCGAGATCGCGGCCGTCGCGCTCGTCGCGTCCGAGTACGGCCCCTGCCCGGCCGCGGTGCCGCTGATCGCCTTCCACGGCACGGCCGACCCGGTGCTGCCCTTCGAGGGCACGCAGGCGGGCGGCGCCGCCAGCGCCAGCTTCCCGCCCGTCCGCATGGTGGTGTCAGCATGGGCCGCGCGTCTGGGCTGTGACCGCCTGCCGACGATCTCTCGCCCCGCCCCCGAGGTCGAGCTCTCGACGTTCCACAACTGCATCGCGGGCGACGCCCAAACGCTCCTGTACGCGGTGCTCGGCGGCGGCCACACCTGGCCGGGCGCGGCCTTCCCGATCGACGCGGTCGGCCCCACGACGCAGGAGATCAACGCCTCGGCCGCGATCTGGGACTTCTTCGCCGCCCATCCGAAGGCACGGTAGGCCGGCGGCCACCGGGGTTGACGGACATATGTTCTGTATGAGATAGTCCCAACCATGGTGCTGGCCAAGGTGCTCTCCTGTGCGGTCGTCGGGCTCGAAGGCGAGATCGTCGAATGCGAGGTCGACGTGTCGCGCCGCGGCCTCAACGGGCTGGCGATGGTTGGCCTGCCCGATGCCGCGGTCAAGGAGGCGAAGGACCGCGTCGAGTCGGCGATCAAGAACTCCGGCTTCCGCTTCCCGAACGGACGCATCGTCGTCAACCTCGCGCCGGCCGACCTGCGCAAGGAGGGGCCAACGTACGACCTGCCGATCGCCGTCGGTATCATGGCCGCCGCCGGGCAGGTGGTCGCCGACATCGGAGCGGCGGTCTTCCTGGGCGAGCTTTCGCTCGATGGCCAGGTGCGGCACGCGCAGGGCATCCTGCCGATGCTGGCGCTGGCGCGCGAGCGCGGCATCCGCACGGCGTACGTGCCGTCGAAGGATGCGGCGGAGGCCGCGCTGCTGCCGGACATGACGATCTTCGCGGTCGAGTCGCTCGCCGCGCTGCTCAACCACCTCGCCGGCTCCGCGCCGATCGCTCCCACGACCCCGACCGGCATCCCGGAGTCGCGCGACCTGTCCTGGGAGGGGACCGACTTCGCAGACATCAAGGGGCAGGAACACGTCAAGCGCGCGCTCGAGGTCGCGGCGGCGGGCGGGCACAACGTGCTGCTCTCGGGGCCGCCGGGCAGCGGCAAGACGCTGCTCGCGCGCGCGATGCCGTCGATCCTGCCGCGCATGAGTCCCGACGAGACACTCGAAGTGACGAAGATCTACTCCGTCGCCGGGCTCCTCCCCTCGGACACGCCGCTGGTCGCCCGGCGGCCCTTCCGGGCGCCGCACCACACCATCTCCCACGCCGGGCTCGTCGGCGGGGGCCGCAACCCGCGGCCGGGGGAGATCAGCCTCAGCCATCGCGGCGTGCTCTTCCTCGACGAGCTGCCGGAGTTCGGCCAGCAGGTGCTGGAGGTGATGCGCCAGCCGCTGGAGGACAGGCTCGTCACCATCTCGCGCGCGCAGGGGTCGATCACGTATCCGGCGAACTTCATGCTCGTGTGCGCCCAGAACCCGTGCCCGTGCGGCTACGCCGGCGACCCGACCAGGGAGTGCTCGTGCTCATCGTCCACCGTCACCCGCTATCAGAAGCGCGTGTCGGGCCCGCTGATGGACCGCATCGATATCTTCATCGAAGTGCCGCCTGTCGAATACGAAAAGCTGTCCGGAGAGGCGTCCGGCGAGCCGTCGTCCGCGGTGCGCGAGCGCGTCGAGGATGCGCGCCGGGTGCAGCGTGCGCGTTTCGAGGACACGCGCACCATCTGCAACGCCGAGATGGCGCCGAGCGAGGTGCGCGAACACTGCCAGACGCGCATGGACGAGCAGGCGCACGCCTTGCTGCGCCTGGCGATGGCGCAGCTTTCGCTCTCGGCGCGGGCGTTTCACCGCATCCTCAAGCTGGCGCGCACCGTCGCCGACCTCGACCACGCGGAGATCATCGGCGCCCACCACCTCGCCGAAGCCGTCCAGTACCGCCAGCGCGGATAGGGCGCCGCGACGCGGTGAGGGGGCAGTGGCGCGCGCCGCTGCCCCCTCCAGATGAGTGCGTCTTCGCACCGCCCTAGCGCACCGCGCCCTCGAGGACCTGGCCGAAGCGCTCCCACGAGCCCTTCGCGACGCTGTACTTCTCGAGCTGCATCTCCTCGATCGGCGCCCAATCCTTCTGCGCGTCCGACGTGTGGATCGTGATCCCGGGGAGCAGATACGGACTGGTGTAGTTCATGTTGTCCGCAGCCTTCATCAGGCCCTCGCGCGTCAGGTCCTGGCCTGCCTGCTTGATCGCCTGCACGAGTGTGTCGGCCACCGCGAAGCCGTAGAAGTTGAAGACGTTGTTCGGGTCCGCGCCCGACCCGTACTTCGCCAGGATGTCCTTGTACTGCACGACGGTGGCGTCGCTCGCCCACGCGGGGTCGGATGGGTCCTTCAGGTACGCCGCGCTGATCACGCCATCCGCGCCCGCGCCGGCGGCCTTCATCGTGTTCAGGTCCACGGACACGCTGTTGTCGATGATCAGCGGCTTCCAGTCCAGTTGGGCCGCCGCCTTCATCGCCTGTGCCGCGAACTTCGGGGTCGCGACGACGATGAAGACGTCGGCGCCGGTGTTCTTCAGCGTCGTCACGTGCGGCGAGACGTCCGGTTCGCTGGTCTCGTAGGACTCTTCCTTCACGATCATCTGCGAAGCCTTGGCGCCCAGGCCGGCCTTGAGGCCCTTCAGGTAGTCCTTGCCGTAGTCGTCGTTCTGGAAGAGGACGGCGACCTTGGCGTCCGGCCTGTTGGCCAGCAGGTACTTCCCGTAGATGATCGCCTCGGACTGGTAGTTGGGCTGCCAGCCGATCGTGCACGGGTACTTCGGGTGGTCCAGCGCCCAGGTCGCCGCGCCCGTGGCGACGAAGATCTGCGGCACGCCCCTGTCGTTGAGGTACTGGCGGATCGCCGTGTTCGGCGGCGTGCCCAGCGGGTTGAAGTCCGCGAAGACGTGGTCCTGCTCGACCAGCGCCCGGGTCTGCTCGACCGTCTTCGGCGGGCTGTAGCTGTCGTCGAGCGATGTGAACTTGATCTTGCGGCCGTTGACGCCGCCCTGGTCATTCACCCACTTGAAGTACGCGTCCTCCGCCTTCGCGATGACCGCGTAGGCCGACGCGGGGCCGCTGTAGGCGTCGGTGTTGCCGATGGAGATCTCCGTCGCCGTCACGCCTTCCGTCTGATTCGGCGCCTTGTTGCACTGCGGCGCCGCGGCGGCGCTCGGGCTGGACGACGCGGCGGGCGCCGTGGCGCCGCCAGGCGCCTGGGTCGGCGTTGTGGACTTGCTGCTGCTGCCGCATGCCGCCGCGAGCAGTACGCCCGCGATCACGACCGGCACGGTGAGCCATCGATAGCCTCTCATGAGATGGACCTCCTTCCTCTTTTCGACCTGACGCGGGAACACCTAGACCCGCTTCCAACTGCGTCATGACCGTCGACCCCATGTCACCGGATGCCGGCTACCCTCCTTCCCCCGGTCCGGCGCGCGGTTCCTGATCGGCGAGCGTTGGTGTCACCGGGCCCGCCGCTGCGTGGTCCGCGGTGCGTCGCCTGACGAGCGAGAGGGCCTTCCTCCCGGCGGTGGCGACGAACCCTGCGACGCCCGTTGGCATGAGGTACATGAACAGCACCAGCACGACGCCTTCGACCACCCCTGGCGCCGCCCGTGAGACGTCCTGCGAATAGCTCGGCAGGAACTCGATGAAGACGGCCCCGAGTGCCGGCCCCACGATCGTGCCGGTGCCACCCACGACCATCCCGACCACGAGATTGAGCGAGAGCAGGAAATCGAACGAGTCCGGGGCAACGTAGGCGACGACGAACGCGCTCAGGCTGCCCGCGACCCCGGCGTAGAACGCGCTCATCCCGAAGGCGAGCGTCTTGAACCGGGCGATCGGGATGCCTGCCGCCTCCGCGGCGACCTCGTTGTCGCGGATCGCCACGAAGGCGCGGCCGACGCTGCTGCGCAGCACCACCCAGGCCGCGATGTAGAGGGCCAGTGCCACGACGGCCGTGAAGTAGAACAGCCACTGGTCCGACGTCAGCGCGCCGATGGGCGAGTGCGGCTTCGTCAGCACGAGCCCCTGCACGCCGCCGGTCACGGACTCCCATTTCTTCAGGATCTGCGGCACCGAGATCGCCAGCGCCAGCGTCGCCAGAGCCAGGTAGAGGCCCGAGAGCCGCAGGGCCGGGATCGCGAACAGGAAGCCAACCACGCCCGCCGTGAGCCCGGCCAGCGGGATCGTCGCCCAGTACGGCGCGCCCGCGTGGAACATCAGTGCGCCGGTCACGTAGGCGCCGACCGCGAAGAAGGCGCCGTGGCCCAGCGAGAACTGGCCGTTGTAGCCCGTGACGATGTTGAGGCCCAGGATGGCGATCAGGTAGATCACGACGAACGTGAACTGGAAGATGCGGTAGCCGCCAGCCAGCCACGGCGGGAAGATGATCAGCAGCAGGGCGACGCCCAGCCACGCGAGGCTCGGCACGTGGGCGCGCTGCCAGATGCCCCCCACGGCCTACACCCTCCTCGCTGCGGCCTGCCCGAACAGGCCTGTGGGCTTGAAGACCAGGACGAGCACGATGATCGCCATTGCCACCGTCAGGCTCAGGTCTGTGCCGATGAACGAGACATAATTCCCGATCATCGCCTGGGCGACGCCGACGAGCAGCCCGCCCAGCACGGCGCCGCCCGGGCTCTCGAAGCCCCCGAGCGTCGCCCCCGCGAACGCGAACAGCAGGAGTCCCTGCATCATGTTCGGGTCGAGGAAGACGATCGGCGCCACCAGCACGCCGGCCGTCGCACCGACGACGGCCGCCAACCCCCAGCCGAGCGCGAGCATCCATGTCGTGTGGATGCCCATCAGCTCCGCGGGCTCGCGGTTCATCGCCGTGGCCCGCATCGCAAGGCCCAGCGCCGTGAACCGGAAGAAGACCGCCAGCAGGGCCATCACCAGCAGCGCGACGCCAAAGACGCCGACGCTCTGCTGGCTGATCACAACGCCGGAGACCTGCCAGGTCCCGCTCGGGAACGGGCTCGGGAACGTCTTGAGCTGGAACCCCCAGATCCCGCCCGCGAGGTTGTTGAAGATCAGCAGCAGACCGACCGTGACGATGACGATCGTGAGCACCGATGCCTTCTCGACCGGCCGAATGATCACGCGCTCGATCGTGACGCCGCCGAAGAACGCTAGCGCAAGCGTCAACGCGAATGCGGCCCAGAATGGCATCCCCTTGTCGATCAGCTCCCAGGCGATGAAGGTGCTGAACATCGCCATTTCGCCCTGCGCAAAGTTCACGACCTCGGTCGACTGGTAGATCAGCACCAGCGCCAGCGCCAGGCTGGCGTAGATGGCGCCCGTCGACAGGCCGGCGATCAACAACTGCGCGAATTCCCGCACGGTCCGCCCGCTCCTCTCTCAGTAGCCGAGATACGCTTTTCGCACGGCCTCGTTCTCGCGCAGCTCGTGCGCCGGCGCTTCGATGACGACCCGCCCCGTCTCGATCACGTAGCCGTAGTCCGCGATCGAGAGGCTCAGCGTCGCGTTCTGCTCTACCAGCAAGACCGTCGTGCCTTGTTCGCGGTTGATCGTCGACACGATCTGGAAGATGTCGCGCACCAGGAACGGCGCCAGCCCCGTCGATGGCTCGTCGAGGAGGAGCAGGCGCGGGTGCGCCATCAGCGCCCGGCCGATGGCCAGCATCTGCTGCTCCCCACCTGAGAGCGAGCCGGCGGGCTGCTTCATCCGCTCGCGCAGCCGCGGGAAGTAGTCGTACACGCGCAGCAGGTCCTCCCGCACCCCTCTGCGGTCGCTCCGTGTGAAGGCGCCGAGGCGGAGGTTCTGCTCCACGGTCAGGGCGGTGAACAACTGCCGCCCCTCGGGCACCAGCGAGATCCCTCGCCGCACGATGCTCGCCGCTGACTTGCGGTCGATCCGTTCGCCGTCGAGCTGGATCGACCCGTGCGTTGGCTTCAGCAGGCCGGAGACGGCGCGCAGGATCGTCGACTTGCCGGCGCCGTTCGCGCCGAGGATCGTCACGGTTGTGCCCTGGGGCACGCGCACGTTGACCCCGCGCAGGGCGGTGACCGGGCCGTACGCCGCTACCAGGTCGCGTATCTCGAGCATCCTGCCTCACGCTGACGTCGGACCGCCGACGGGCCTACACTACTCCACAGCTTGCTTCGTTGGGAAGATCCCCCTCGCGTGGCGCGCCGCCACCGATCATACGGCCGGCCGCTCCTCGCCGAGGTAGGCCTCGATGACCTTCCGGTCGGCCTGAACCTGCTGCGGCGTGCCTTCGGCGATCTTGCGTCCGAAGTCCAGCACCACCACGCGGTCGGACGCCGCCATCACCAGGCCCATGTGGTGCTCGACGAGCAGCACCGTCACCTTGAGGTCGTTCCGCATGCTGACGATGAGCTTACGGAGCTCGTCGACCTCCTCGTGGCTGAGGCCGCTCGCCGGCTCGTCGAGGAGGATCAGCCGCGGCGTGGACGCGAGCGCGCGCGCCACGTCGACGCGCTTCTGGAGGCCGAACGGGAGCGACGACGCCACCTGGTGCTGCACGTCGCGCAGCCCGAGGAACTCGATCACCTCGGCGGCGCGCAGGTGCCGCTGCCGCTCCGTGCGCCAACGCGCCGGCACGGAGAACCGCGATGCGATGCCGCCAAGCTGGCCCTCCGTATGCAGGCCGATCAACAGGTTGTCGAGCACGGTCATCGTCTTGAACAGCTCGGCCTGCTGGAAGGTGCGCGCGATGCCGACCTTCACCACGTCGTGGCGCGCGAGGCGCAGGACCTGCCGCTGGCCGTAGGTGATGGAGCCGTGATCGGGCGGGACGAAGCGGCTGATGCAGTTGAGGACCGTCGTCTTGCCGGCGCCGTTCGGCCCGATGAGCCCGACGATCTCG
>JAKAMA010000085.1 GCA_021813085.1 Chloroflexota bacterium
GTACGATTACCGCTTCGACGGCAGCGTCGTCGCCGTTCGCGACATCACGCAGGCGATCCATGAAGACGGCGCCGGCACGACAGGCTTCACGTGGAGCGAGCTGCCGTGGCTGTACGCGCAGGCCGACCTCCAGAACCCGACGCGCTACTACACGTCATTCCTCGGCGAGCTCATCCCTGGCGCGCGCGAGGAGATCCTCCGACGTCTCGCTGCGGACCCCCCGGTCTACGTCCTCCTCTCCGACCACGCCTACGCGCCGTTTCCGGAACTCGACACCTGGGTGACGGAGCGGTACGCGCTGATCCGCGCCGAGAACGACTGGCGGCTCTACCGGCTGGCGACGGTGCGGGGCAACCTGCCGGTGGAGCAACCACCGCAGGCCGCCTTGCGTACGCTGCCATGACGCAGCCCTCGCCCCTCGTGTAGTATTTCCAACACATGGACGAGACAGAACGTTCGTACTGGATTGCGTTCAGCCGCGTGCCACGCATCGGCCGGGTGCGCGTCGGCCAGCTCGAAGACCGCTTCGGGCGTCTCGAACACGCGTGGACGGCGCCGGCGTCCGAGCTGCGTGCCGCCGGGCTCGATGCGGCGACGGTCACGTCGTGCATCGCCGCGCGCGAGACGGTGCGTCCTGACGACGAGCTGGAGGCCCTCGCGCGCCACGGCGTGCAGGCGGTCACCTGGCACGACGAGGCGTACCCGAAGCCCCTGCAAGAGATCTTTGACCGGCCGCCCGTGCTCTTCGTGCGCGGCGCGCTGACGCCTGCCGACGCCTGGGCCGTCGCCGTCGTGGGCACGCGCCGCGTCACGGTCTACGGACGCCAGGTCGCCGAAGAGATGGCCCGCGGACTGGCATCGAACCGCGTGACGGTCGTGAGCGGCCTTGCGCGCGGGGTCGATGCCATCGCGCACCGGGCCGCGCTCGAGTGCGGCGGCCGCACGATCGGGGTGCTGGCGTGCGGGCTCGACGTCGTGTACCCGCCCGAGCACAAGCGGCTGGCCGAGCAGATCGCCGAGCATGGCGCCCTGATCAGCGACTACGCGCTGGGCACGCAACCGCGCAGCGAGTTCTTCCCGCGCCGCAACCGCATCCTCAGCGGCATCTCGCTGGGCGTGCTCGTCGTCGAGGGCGATACCAAGAGTGGCGCGCTGATCACCGCACGGCAGGCGCTCGAACAGAACCGCGAGGTGTTCGCGGTGCCCGGGAGCATCTACTCGCCGAACTCGCGCGGCACCAACAAGCTGATCCAGGACGGAGAGGCGAAGCTCACCCTCGACGTGCAGGACATCCTCGCCGAGCTCAATCTGAGCATGGCCGCCCACCAGATGGAGATGACGGAGCTGGTGCCGGCCGGCGAGGAGGAGAGCGTCTTGCTCCGCTGTCTGACGGCCGAGCCGGCGCACATCGACGCCGTGCGCCGCCAGAGCGGGCTCCCGATCGCCACGGTGACGAGCACGCTCGCGATGCTCGAGCTGAAGGGCCTCGTGCGGCAGGTCGGGCGCATGAACTACATCCGTACGCGCGAGGCCGGCGCCGCGCGTCCGTAGGCCGCCGCTAGCCGATGATTTCGATCTCGTCCTCGCGCAGCCGATGGTCGTGTCCACACTGATCGAAGCGGACGATGATGTAGATCTGCGACATCTGCGGCGACTGCTTCGAAGGGCGTACGACCGTGCCGACGTCCTGCCGCCGTGCGTGCCAGAGCAGGTGCGGCCGCCGGTGATCGAACGCCGCCGCGTTGAGCTTGACGCGCGTCCCCTGCTCGATGGTGCCCTCCCGCGCTCGTATTGCGCGCACCCCGCCGGCGGCCGCCGGACACGCCGGTAGCCGACCAAGCGAGATACCCGCTGCGACGATCCTAATCGATCCGAGTTCAGGCGCAAGATCCGCGCGATGTAGATGCGTGATCGATATCCGTTCTGATGCGTCGCAACTGGCGGCCGGGCTTGCGGCTCCGGGCGGCGGTGGCAGGGTGCGCCACGGCCCGCCGCGAGCGCGTCAAAGCTGGGAGAACCTCCCCGGTCGCGCGCCGACGCCAGCGACGGGGTGCCGTGGTCCGGTGGCGGAGAGCTTGACAGGGCTGCTACCCTGAACTGCCCCGGTCCTCTGGGTATGCGGTACGCGCCAGCGCGTCGAGCGAGGGCAAACGATCCGCGCGCCTCCCCGTATGCAGCATGACCCAGGACCGGACGATGAACTCTGTGATGCCGCGCCGGGCTCGTGGATAACGGCCCGAGGCGCCGAAAGGGGATCAGCCGACACCCATGGCGAAGAAGACCAGCACGAAGCGCCTCGTCATCGTCGAATCACCGGCCAAGGCGCGCACCCTCGCCAACATCCTCGGCGGTGAGTACGACGTCCGCGCGTCCGTCGGCCACGTGCGCGACCTCCCGAAGTCGCGCCTTGGCGTCGATGTCGAGCACGACTTCGAGCCGCGCTACATCGTCCCGAAGGAGAAGAAGGAGATCGTGAAGGCGCTCGCCGAGGCCGCGCGCAAGGCGGGCGTCGTCTATCTGGCGACCGACCCCGACCGCGAGGGCGAGGCCATCTCCTGGCACCTGCAGCAGGCGATGGAGCTCGACGGAAAGCCGCACCACCGCGTCGAGTTCCACGAGATCACGTCCGAAGCGGTGCGGTCGGCCTTCGAGCACCCCCGCGAGATCGATATGAAGCTCGTCGACGCGCAGCAGGCGCGCCGCGTGCTCGACCGCCTCGTCGGCTACAAGATCAGCCCGATCCTCTGGCAGAAGATCCGGGGCGGCCTCAGTGCCGGCCGCGTCCAGTCCGTCGCGCTGCGCATGGTCGTCGACCGCGAGCGCGAAATCGAGGCGTTCGTCCCGCAGGAGTACTGGACCATCGACGCGCGCCTGGCGAAGCAGGGGGACACCGACGAGCAGGCCTTCGTCGCCCGCCTCGCCGGGCTCCCGGGCAGCAGGAAAGCCGAAATCCACAGCGGCGAGCAGGCGGAGCAGGTCGCCGCGGACCTGCGTGGCGCGGCGTACCGCGTTGCCGACGTCAAGAAGCGCCGGCAGACGCGCCGGCCCGCCCCGCCGTTCACGACGAGCACGCTCCAGCAGGAGGCCTCGCGCCGGTTCGGGTTCTCGGCCAAGCGCACGATGGCACTCGCCCAGCAGTTGTACGAGGGGCTCAACATCCCGGGGCAGGGGCAGGTCGGCCTCATTACGTACATGCGCACGGACTCGCTGAACATCGCGCACGTCGCGCGCGAGGAGGCGCGCGGCTATATCGCGCAGACGTTCGGCCCGGACTTCGTGCCGCCGCAGCCGCGCTTCTACAAGACGAAGTCGAAGGGCGCGCAGGAGGCGCACGAAGCGATCCGCCCGACGTCCGTGCTGCGCGACCCGGCGAGCGTCCGCAAGTCGCTCCGGGACGACCAGGCGAAGCTCTACGGGCTGATCTGGCAGCGCATGCTCGCGAGCCAGATGGCCGACGCGATCTTCGACCAGGTGAGCGTCGAGGTCGCAGCCACGGCGGTCGGACACGCGAAGCCCTACCTCCTGCGGGCGTCCGCCAGCCACCTGCGCTTCGCCGGCTTCCGGCAGCTCTACATGGAGGCGCGCGACAGCAGCGGCGCCGACGAGGACGACGAGCGGTCGCTCCCCGAGCTCGCGGCCGGCGACCCGCTCCGCCAGCTCGGCATCCAGCCCGACCAGCACTTCACCGAGCCGCCGCCGCGTTACACCGAGGCGACGCTCGTGAAGGCGCTCGAAGAGAACGGCATCGGCCGCCCCTCCACCTACGCGCCCACCATCTCGACCATCGTCGACCGGGGCTACGTGAAGAAGGACGGGCGCGCGCTCCGGCCGGAGGAGCTGGGGCTCGTCGTGTCGGACATGATGACGGAGCGCTTCCCCGACATCGTGGATGTCGGGTTCACGGCGCGCATGGAAGGCGAACTGGACGATGTGGCCAACGGCGAGCGGCCATGGCCGCCCGTCGTCCGCGAGCTGTACGACCCGCTCGAGGAGGCGCTGGCGGCGGCGGCGGCCGCGCCGCGCGTCGAGCAGGAGACGGCGGAGACGTGCGAGAACTGCGGCAAGCCGATGGTGCTGCGCTGGGGACGCTTCGGCCAGTTCTACGCCTGCACGGGCTACCCGGAGTGCAAGACGACGCGCCCCTACGGCGAGGATGCCGCGCAGCCGGCGGCCACCGGCGAGACGTGCGACCTCTGCGGCGCCGCCATGACCGTGAAACGCGGGCGCTTCGGGCAGTTCCTGGCCTGCTCCCGCTACCCTGAGTGCAAGGGCGCGCGCCCGATCCTGAAGAAGGTGGGCGTCCCCTGCCCGAAGGACGGCGGCGACATCGTCGAGAAGAAGAGCAAGCGCGGCAGGACGTTCTACGGCTGCGCCAACTACCCGAGATGCGACTTCACGACCTGGTCGCGCCCCCTGCAGCAGGCGTGCCCCTCCTGTGGAGGGCTGATCGTCGCCGCCACGCGCGGCAAGGCGAAGTGCACCGTCTGCGACTGGAGCGGCGAGCCGGACTCCGCCGCCGAGCGCGAGCTGGCGAAGGCATCGGCTTGACAGTGGAGCCGCGCTCTCTTCCCGGCGGCGCGGCGCGCTGTATGCTCCCCGCGTGACCGGCGACGCGCATCGCCACGGACAGCGCATCACACGCCGCAGCTTTCTCGTTGGCTCGATGGCAGCGGCGGCCGCCGGCGGCGCCGCCGCCGTCGTCGGCTATGTGCGCGGCCGCGGCGGTCAACGAGCACCCGCGACCACGGCCGCGTCGAGCCTCCTGCCCGTTCGTTCGCGCGGCGGCGTGCTGCGCGCCTACAACTTCGACGCGATGGTGCCGGACACCCTCGACCCCCACCTCACGCAGATGGGTCCGGTCGTCAACATGCACTCGGCCGTCTTCAGCAAGCTCCTGCAGTACGACGACGAGCGCGCCGGCACCATTGTCCCCGACCTCTGCGAAGCGATGCCGGAGCAGCCGGACCGGCTGACCTACATCATCAGACTCCGCCCCGGCATCACCTTCCACGACACGCTGCGCATCCGCTACGTGCACCCCACCGCCGCGGGCCGTGCGCTCGATGCCACCGACGTCAAGTACAGCATCGAGCGGCAGATGGATGTGAACAGCCCGCAGCGGCGGCGCTTCTTCCGCGCGGACGAGTGGGGCGTCATCGACACGATCGAGGTGTCGGGCCCGCTCACCCTCACGATCAAGACGAAGGCGCCCGTCGCGCCCTTCCTCGCCTTCCTCGCCGGCCGCCATGCGTTCGTCATTCCGCGCGAGGTCGTCGACGGCCACGACGAGGCGAAGCGCGACCTCGACATGGTGGGCAGCGGCCCGTTCATGCTCGATACGTGGAAGCCCGGCGAGGGTGTGACGCTGGTGCGGAACCCGCGCTGGTTCGCGCGCGACGACCATGTGTCGGGCGACGGCGCGCCACGCCCGTTCCTCGACGGGTACGAGGCGCGGTTCTCGCCCCAGCAGGATCTCTGGCAACAGCTCGTGTTCGAGCGCGAGCGCATCGACACCACCGGCTTCTCCGACGTCCACGCGCTCGATCAGGAGCAGAAGACGAACCTCTCCGACGTTGTGCTGGAACAGACCGATGCTGGCGGCGTCCTCGCGAGCCGCCTGCTGCTGGACCGTCCCCCGTTCAACGATGACCGTCTCCGGCGCGCGCTGCACCTCGCCATCGACCGCCACGCGCTCGCGGCGGCGCTCTACCCGCCGCTGGCCGGCGCCCCTTCGGCGCGGCTGAGCGGCGCTGTCGCGCCTGTCTCGCGCTGGGCGCTGCCGCAAAGCGAGCTGCTGAAGCGCCCAGGCTACCGCACGGGCAGCGGGCGCGATGACGATCTCCGCACGGCGCGGCAACTGGCATCCGCGGCACTCGGCGGCGCGCCGGCGGGCGACCTGCGCCTGAACGTGATGGGCCTGCCGAAGGTCATCCCGGACCGCGCCGTGGCCGCGCTTCGGCGGCAGGTGCAGGACGCGCTCGGGGTGCGGCTGGACATCGCCACCGACCCGAGCGGTTACGCCTACATGGCGAACGGGCTGCTGCGCAACCTCGAAGGCGCGAGCGACGGCGTCGTGCCCTGCACCCTCGGCTTCGAAGACGGTGGCGTCGACCTCGACGAGTGGCTGTATCCGCAGTTCCGCAGCGGCGGTCCGCTGAACACGTACCGCCTCGACGACCCGACGCTCGACCGGATGCTCGATCGCCAGCGGCAGGAGTTCGACACGGCCGCGCGCCAGGCGCAGGGGCTCGCCATCCAGGACTATCTGCTCGCGCAAGTGAACGCGCGGATCGAGTATCTGGCGCCGGTCTCGCGGCGGCTCACCTGGGGCTACGTCCGCAACTCGTCCATGCCGCCCTGGTACGGCTCGCGATACAAGCTCGCGGACACCTGGCTCGACACATCGCACCCTGCGTGGAACGCGCGTCCGGGTTAAACTATTCCCCTCACCAGGTGGGCCACGGTGGCCTTGGGGCGGAGGTCATCAGATGGGTGACTCGGTGCAGTTGCTGGTCGGCACGCGCAAAGGCGCGTTCATCTACACGTCGGACGGGCGCCGCGAGCGATGGACACTGTCGGCGCCGATCTTGCCCGGCTGGTCGGTCTATCACATGTCGGCCGACCTCCGGGGGGGTGCACCGCGCTTCTACGCCGCGGCGAACCACTGGGCGTGGGGCAGGTCGGTCGCCAAGAGCGCCGACCTTGGGAAGAGTTGGGACTGGCGGAGCGAGGGACTTGGCTTCCCGGAGGACATGGGCCTCACCATCCAGAACGTGTGGTGCGTCAGCCCTGGGCACGCGAGCGAGCCGGGCGTCGTCTACGCCGGCACGCAGCCCGCCGGCCTCTTCCGCAGCGAGGACGACGGCCGCTCGTGGCGGCCGGTCGACGCACTGAACCGGCACCCGACCCGCACGCGCTGGAATGGCACGGGCGGCGGCGATTCATGCGTCCATTCGGTTGAGGTCGACCCGCGCGATGCGTCGCGGATCTACCTGGCGATCAGCGCGGGCGGGTCGTTCCTGACCAGCGATGGCGGCCGGAGTTGGGAGATCTTCTCGCACACCGCGATCCCGCAGACGACGGAGGCAGTAGCGTTCACGAGGCAGATCATGGCGCAGTTCCCGGAGTCTGTGCCGCCCGACGTCGACCCGCTGGCCATCAACGAGATGCACAAGATGCGGCTCGACCCGAAGGACCCGGACCGGATCTGGACGCAGACACACGTCGGCGTCTTCCGCTCGGACGACCGTGGGCGCAGGTGGACCGACGTCACGCAGGGCCTGCCGTCCTTCCACGGCTTCCCGATCGCCGTGACGCGGCGGGCGCCGGACGCGGCCTACGTCGTGCCCCTGGAGATGGGGCAGGACAACTTCCGGGTGTGCCCCGGGCAGTTCGCCGTCTACCGCACGGCGGATGCCGGGCGCACCTGGCAGGCGCTGACGGCCGGCCTTCCCGGCCCGGACGATTACCAGAGCGTCTATCGCGAGGGGCTGGACACGGACGGCCTCGAACCCGAGGGCGTGTACGTCGGCACGGCGAACGGCCAGGTCTACGCGAGCGCGGATGGCGGCGACCGCTGGCAGCGGCTGCCGGGCACGCTGCCACCGATCCTGTCGGTGACGGCGCTGAGCCTGTAGCGCGCGCCCGGCCGCCCACGGGCATCTCCTTAGGGACGTTCATGATCGATCATGCAGCCGCGGACGGCTGCGCGCCTGCTATCCTGCGGCCGATCATACCATTGAGGTGTGCGTTTGCCCGTGCTCATCATGACACTGGCCGGCTTGTGTGTCGGGTTCGCGCTCGATGAGCTGATCCTGCGCCTGGCGCGGGAGCCCTTCGAGCGGCGCGAGGCAGAAGTCGAGGACGACGACGGACGCCGCCCGGGCTCGGCGGCAGCCCTCGACCTGAGCAGCGAGGCGGGCGTCGTCGCGCTGCCCTGGTCGCTGACGGGCGGGTCGATGTACCGGCGCATCGTGGTCGTGGCGCTGACGGCGCTGCTGTTCGCGCTCGTCGGCCGCCAGTACGCCGGTCACGTGCCGGAGATGCTCGTGGTCGCCGCGTACGTCTCGGTGCTGCTGGTCTGCGCCGCGACGGACGTCATCGCCTACCGCGTGCCGAATGTCGTCAGCTACCCGGCGATCGTCGCGGCGCTGCTCATCGGCATGCTGGCGCCCGGCGCCGACCGGCTGAGCGTGGTAGGAGGCGGGCTGCTCGCAGGCGGGCTCTTCTTCGCGTGCGCGTTGCTGCCCGGCGGGCCGATGGGCATGGGCGATGTCAAGCTGGCGCTCTTCATCGGCTTCGCGCTGGGGTTTGGCCTCGTCGTGCCGGCGATGCTGGTGATGGCGATCTCGGGCGGCATCGTCGCCGCTGTGCTGCTG
>JAKAMA010000086.1 GCA_021813085.1 Chloroflexota bacterium
ACCGGCCACTGCCATCGCCGCACGACGTCCAATACGACTCCTCGGCCCCGAACGAAAAAGACCTTTGATGACCGGCGGTCATCAAAGGTCTCACCACCCTGCGCAGCAGGGCGTCCGGACCGGGCCGCGGGGCCGGGTCTGGCGATCCGGACAGCCCGCGCACGCCCGCGGGCCAGTTACTCCCCTTTGGGGCACGCTGCACGCTAGCGCGTCCGCCCTCCGGGCGTCAAACATCCGCGACCGAATGCGGGCAACGAACCGCCGTGGGCGGGCCAGCGAATTGACATAACACAGATCACAGGGTGCGCCCCATCCCGCCGATACTGAACGGGGAGAGTCAGCCGGGGGTGGCCTGCTCGCACCCGCGCCCAATGCCGCCGGACGGTCGAGCGGACCGCCTCGGACGGTGCCGGGAGCGTCAACCTTCCCCGGAAATGCCGTCTACGCACATGCGTTGTATGTGGTGGGCCGGCGAGTACGGGGGACCGCCATGAGCGACCGTGACTACTACGAGGTGTTAGGCCTGACGCCCCGCGCCGATGGGGTGATGGTCGACCAGGCGTACTGGCACCTTGCCCGCAAGTACCAGGCACTGGCCACCACCAACGAGCGCGGCCGCCGCCTCCTCGACGAGCTGAACGAGGCGTACGGCGTGCTCGGCAACGCGCGCCTACGCAAGGAGTACGACGCCTTCCGCGACGACGTCCTCGTCGCCGGCGGCGTCATCGGCGCCGTGCCGTCCAACCCCAGGCGGAGGGCCGGCAAGCAGAAGCAGGCAACGGGCACCGCGGCTCCGCCACCGGGCCTGCGGGCGCACCTGCCTGCGGGCTGGCGCGCCTGGGCCGCCGCAGCGGCCTGCGCTGCCGCCGGCGGCGGCGCAGCCGTCGCGACGGGTAGCGCCTGGCTGGCCGCGGCAGGTGTCGCGGCAGCGCTCGCAGTCGTCCTCGCACCCGCGCTGGGCCGACGGATCGCTGGCCTCAAGATGCCCACACTGTCGATGCCTGCGAAGCCGTCGATGTCGATTCCCAAGCTGGCGGTCCCGTCGGTGCCGCAGGTCTCCATGCCCGCCGTCAAGACGCCAAGGGTGGACCTCGGCCGCGTCGGCGACCACCTCGCCCGTGGCGCCGAGCGCGACGACGCCATCGACCCCGATGAGCTGCATGCGTCCACCTCTGCCGTGATCGCCCGCTGGCGGAAGAGCATGGGCCTGCGCACCTCGCTCCGCGAGCAGGCGTCGTCGGGCGGCGAGCCGAGCACCGAGCTCGTCGAGATCGTGGAGACGGAGCGGCAGATCGACGAGCACGAGAGCGAGCCGCTGATGGCCGTGATCGACATCCTGCGCGGCGCGCACAAGACGGGCGCGGCCAGGCGGCCCGGCGGCTCTGGCGACTGAGTCAGCGGCGGGCGACACATCGGGAATTCCCTGACCGAGCGGGACACGCCGGTGTCTGCGCCGACCTGCGGCGGCCGGCTGCGTCGTCCCGGCGTCCGCGCGGGTGGCCTGCTGGTACCGTTGAGTCAGTATCAGTGGGCCGCATCGATGTCCGCATCCGGCTGTGGGGCAGCCGTCCCAATCGCGCAACGAGCTAAGATCGCACTATAACTGTTATGTAGGTTGGAAGACCGCCGCGGTGCCTTTGCGGCGCCACGTTCTGTCACGCCCGCATATCAAGAGCGTCTTCCGTCGCACCGATACTCCACCGGGCCACCTGGTGTTCGTGCGCTCCTTCGGTGCGCACCGGGGCGGCGCGTGTCCGGTGCTCCGTGAGCGCCGCCAGCGAGGATCGTCGGATCGAGCATGGCCAACGGCCCGGCACACGAGAGCATCATGAGCGAGTCCGAGGCGCCGGTCATGCACCGGCGCGCGCGGCCTTCGGGGGTGCTCGTCAAGCTCGTCGCGGTCACGCTCGTCCTGGCGACGGCGGCGCTCGTCATCATCTCGCCCTACGTTATGTCGCAAGACTCGTTCACCGCCGTGGATCTGTTCATGGTGCTCCTGATGACGGCATACGGCATCTACCTCGCCGCCCACTCGCGCAGCACACACGTCGACCTCGAGCGGGCCTACTCGGCGCACCTCGAGGAGCTCAGCCAGCGCCTGCGCAACATGGCGTACCGGGACGCGCTCACCGGCCTCTTCAACCATCGCTACTTCTACGAGCAACTCTCCCACGAGGTGGAGCGCTCCGTGCGCTACCGCCAGCCCTTGACGCTCCTGCTGATGGACATGGACAATTTCAAGGAGATCAACGACACCTACGGCCACCTCGCGGGCGACAAGTTCCTCGGCATGGTCGGCCAGGCGATCGCCCGCCAGATCCGTGCCTCGGACATCGGTGCGCGCTACGGCGGCGACGAGTTCGTCGTCCTGCTGCCCAACACCGTCGCCGAGGAGGCGCGGCGCACCGCTGAGAAGCTCGAGATCGCCGTCGCATCGAGCGCGGCCCTGACGGCGATGGACGAGGCGATCAAGCTGGGCATCTCGGTGGGCATCGCCACCTGCCCGGACGACTCACGGTCCGCCGCCGAGCTGCTGCAAATCGCCGATGCCCGCCTGTACGACGTGAAGGCCGCGCGTGCGGGCCGGCGCCATCCGCCCGGCTCCCACGCCGCCTGACCCGGACCGGCCGCGTTTGGTCGCCCGAATGCACCGATGTTAGACTGACGCGCGCGATCTCTACCGGCGTCGGCGCTCCCGCCCGCGACCGGCTCGCCGAAGGAGTCGAATGCTCAGAGCCGCACGCTGGACCGTCCTCGGCCTGCTCGTTGTTTCCGTCCTCGTCCTCACCTTCGCGATTGGCTACGTCGTCCACAACACCAACAGCAGCAACTCGTCGGCCGCGGCGACGGCGTCGACGTCCGGTAGCGCCGCCGACGACTTCTCGAACCTGAACCAGATCATGACGCTGCTACAGCAGAAGTACGTCGACCCTGGCAAGCTCGACCGCCAGACCCTGTACGAAGCGGCCATCAACGGCATGCTCCAGACGCTGTCGGACAGTGGCGTATTTTATGTCGATCCAAACACCGTCAAGACGAGCGTCGGGCCCAGCGGCACCTTCGACGGGATCGGCGCCACCGTCGCTTCCCAGAACAATCAGATCGTCATCGTCGCACCGATCGAGAACAGCCCCGCCGCGCGCGCCGGCATCCGCCCGGGCGACATCATCGAGGCCGTGGACGGCGAGTCGACGCAGGGCTGGACGCAGGAGAAGGCGGTCATCAAGATCCGCGGCCCGCGCGGCACGAAGGTAACGCTGAAGGTACGCCACGCGGACGGCACCGAGGTCACCCTCGACATCCAGCGCGAGCAGATCAAGGTGCCGAGCGTCTCCACGGTGCCGCCTGGAGGCGTGCTCAAGGACGGCGCCGGCCACGTGATTACAGACCTCGGCTACATCCACATCCGCGAGTTCACGCAGTCGACCGACCCGGAGATGCAGAAGGCGCTCAAGGAGATCGTCCAGAGCGGCAAGAAGGGCCTCATCCTCGATCTGCGCAACAACCCGGGCGGCCTCCTCCAGACCACCGTGGACGTCGCTGACGAGTTCCTCAACAGCGGCACGATCCTCACCGAACGCGAGCGCGATGGCACCGAGACGAAGTTCACCGCACATCCTGGCGGTGCCGCGACCAGCATCCCGGTGGTCATCCTCCTGAACCGCTTCAGCGCCAGCGGCTCCGAGGTGCTGGCGGCCGCGCTGCACGACAACGGGCGCGCGACGATCGTCGGCGAAAAGTCGTTCGGCAAAGGCACGGTGAACATCTCGAACAACCTGAAGGACGGCGGGCAGCTCTACATCAGCATCGCAAAGTGGTTCACGCCGGACGGCACGCAGATCGACGGCGTCGGCATCAAGCCCGATATTCCAGTCAAGCTCTCCAACGCCGACATCGCCGCTGGCCGCGACCTCCAGCTCTTCAAGGCGATCGACGTCCTGCGCGGCACCAACTTCACACCGGTCGAGACGCCGGCCGCGAGCACGCCGACGGCCGGGGCTGCCCCGGCGACCCCGGCCGCATCGTCCACGCCGGTGCCGGTGCCGACGGCCGGCGGCTGACCGCCGCCCGCGGCGGCGCGCCGGTACACTGGCGGCATGCGCAGCATGCTCCGGGCGTCCCTCCGTGGCTGAGATCAAAGCGGTCGCTAGCAACCGGAAGGCGCTCCATGACTATGAGGTCCTGGAGCGGCTCGAAGCCGGCATCAGCCTCACCGGCACCGAGATCAAGTCGCTGCGCGCCGGCGGCGCCCACATCCGCGAGGCGCACGTGCGGCCCCTCGGCGGCGAGATGTGGCTCTACGGAGCCCACATCGCGCCGTACGCCGCGGCGAGCTACCAGAACCACGAGCCGCTGCGCCCGCGGCGCCTGCTCCTCCACCGGGCCCAGATCCGCGCGTGGAGCGCGGCCATCGCCGAGCGCGGCCTGACGGTCGTGCCGCTGAGCCTGTACCTCAAGGACGGTACGGCGAAGGTCGAACTTGGCCTGGTGCGCGGCCGGCGTGCCTACGACAAGCGCCAGGCCATCGCCAGACGGGACGCGGAGCGCGAGATGCAGCGCGCCCTGCGCGAGCGGAACCGCTGACGCACGGAACGTCACTCTACGTTATGTCTACCACTGTCCCCGGCTCGTCCGCCCTGCGCCCCTTGCGGGCAGGCTATACTGAAGCGCGCGGTCGCATCGGCCGCGCCCCGTTGGGGACGAAAGGGCTCGACAGGGATTGGCGGATCTGAGTTGCAGGCGGAGGACGGCCATCTCCCTCCTTAATCCGGTGGTCAACCAATAAACGGCGAACCACAACTCGCCCTCGCTGCCTAGGCAGTGACGTTCACTCCCGTCCCACCCCGGCGGACGGGAGATGAGCGACGATGAGCCGGGGTGCTGCGCGCCTGACGCCGATGGGGTGCGCCCAAGATCATCTGGCTGGCTCCGCCCGGACGGGCCCGCAGCGGACGGCGGAGCGAGACCCAACTGCCGGGATAAGCCTGTAGCAGACTCAGGGCGTCGACCGCCTGGACGGGGAGTTCAATTCTCCCCCGTCTCCACCAAACACAAGACCTACCAGGCCGCCCGGCTACGGACGGTGGCCTGTGGTCGTTGACAGTGTGCTCGGCCTGCGTCTGCGTGTACGGGACGAGCGCCGCGGTGCTAGCGCCGCCGCCGCAGCGCCAGCGACAGCCCGGACAGCCCAAGCCCGCCGATGCCGGCCAGGATCAGCGCGAGCCAACCGGGCGCGGTACCGGGAGCACTGCCGAGATCGTCGCCCGTCCCTGTGTTCGGGGCGCGGACCCCGGCGCCCGCGCTGCCCGACGGCGCCCCCGTACCCGGGCTCACGGCCGCCGGCAAGACGGACACGCCGCGCGTCGGCGTGGCGGGCGCCGCTGTGGGGCTCGGCACGGCGCGCGTGGCCGTCGGCGTCGCCGTGCTCACCACCACGCCGCCGCCGCCCGTGCTCGTCACCGTGTTGGTGGCCGGCGGCGTCGGCGTCCCGGTGACTGCGGCCTCGGCGGTCACCGTCGCCGTGGGCGTGGGCGTGCCCGTCGCCGTCGGCACCGGTGTGTGCGTGCTGGTGGCCGTCGGGGTCGCGGTGCTCGTGTTCATCGCGGTGGGCGTGGCGGTGGGTGCCGGCGTATCCGTCGCCGTCGGCACCGGTGTGTGCGTGCTGGTGGCCGTCGGGGTCGCGGTGCTCGTGTTCGTCGCGGCGAGCGTGGCGGTGGGCGCCGGCGTGTCCGTCGCCGTGGGCGTATCCGTCGCCGTCGGCACCGGTGTGTGCGTGCTGGTGGCCGTCGGGGTCGCGGTGCTCGTGTTCGTCGCCGCGGGCGTGAGCGTCGCCGTCGCCGTGTTCGTGGGCATCGGCGACGGGGTGGGTGTCGGTGTGGGCGGCTGGCCGTTGTTGATGATCTCGCAGTCGATGTACGTCTCGTCCAGGTCGCCGTTGCAGGTGTCCGTACCGGCGAAGCCGCCGTCGAGCGTGTCCGTGCCGCCGCCGGAGGTAAGGGTGTCGTCGCCGTAGTATCCGTACAGGTATTCGTTGCCGGTGCAGCCGGTGATCGTGTCGTCGTAGAAGGTGCCGTTCACGCGTTCGAAGTTCTTCACCGTGTCGGAGCCCAGACCGGTGACCGTGTGCGCGCACAGATCGACGACGACCCCCGACGTTCCGGGGTTCAGGTCATAATCGAGCACGTCCGCACCGCTGCCGCCGTCCGCGACGTCGTTGCCATCGCCTGGGAAGATCGTGTCGTCGCCGCCGTTGCCGTTGATGTTGTCGTTGCCGGATGGCTGGAGGAATGCCGCGCCGCGGAGGCGGTTGGGGCCGTTGTCGCCGATGAGTGTGTCGTTGAACTGCGTGCCGGTGACGTTTTCGATGCCGCTGAAGGTGTCAGTGCCGTCGCCGGTGCTGCTGTTGGTGAGCAGGTTCACGGTGACGCCGGATGTCGTGCCGCCGTTCCCGGGGGCCTCAAAGGCCAGCGTGTCGCTGCCGGCGCCGCCGGCGATCGTGTCGTTGCCCGGCGAGCCATAGAGCGAATCGTCGCCGGAGCCGCCATCTTCGGTGTCGCCTCCAGCGCCGCTGCATGCGCCGAAGCAGCCGCCACCGAAGATCGTGTCGTTGCCGCCGTTGCCCTGGAGGATGTCGACTCCGCCGCCGCCGTTCAGGAAGTCATTGCCCGATCCCCCGGTGAGCGTGTCGTTGCCGGCGTCGCCGAATGCCCCGCGGCCTCCATCGTCGAGCGTGATCGTGTCGTTGGAGATGGAGCCTTCGACGCCCTCGAATCCGGAGATCGTGTCCGTGCCGTCGCCCGTCGCGACTCCGGTGATGAGATTGATGTTCAGAGCCGCCGGCGCGACGTAGCCGCCGACGCCCGTCTCGGCGTAGTCCAGTTTGTCCGCCAGGTCGTTGTAGCCGCCCGGACCGCCGTCGAGTGTGTCATTGCCCGGCCCGCCGACGATCGTGTCGTTGCCGTCGTTTCCGTAGATGATGTCGTTCCCGGCGTCGCCAAAGAGCGGGTAGTTCATACCGGCATCACCGGTCAGCACGTCATCGAACGCCGACCCGCGCAGACCCCGCACGCGGATCAGCGTGTCGGTCCCCTCGCCGGTGGCGACGCCTGTCATGAGGTTCGCGTTCACTCCGGCCGCGGCGTTCCTGTACGACGCGACGATTGCCGGGGCCAAGCCGGTCGTCTGGTCGTCGAGGATGTCATCGCCGGGCCCGCCCTCGACGGTGATGGTGCAGCAACTGTACGCGCCGGCGGCGATGACGTGGTCGTTGCCGGCGCCCGCCGTCACGTGGAAGAAGACCTCGGCCACCGTGATGGTGTCACCGAACGGCCCCGCGATGATGTTTTCGATGTTGGTGAACGTGTCGGCGCCCTCACCGGTGGCGGTGCCTGCGCCGAGGTTGTCGCTCACGACGATCGGTCCGGCGGCGAACGAGAAGTCGATCGTGTCGTAGTTGCCACCGTAGCCGGTCGTACCCAGGCCCGCGCCGCCGTCAATGACGTCGTCGCCCGGTCCCGGCAGGAAATGATCCTGATCACCGAGGCCGCTCAGGGTGTCGTTGCCCGGGCCGCCCGCGATATCGTTCTTGCCGTCGTCGCCGGTGATCGTGTCGTTGCCGGGCCCGCCTTCGACGTAGATGAAGCTGGTGATGACGTCGTCGAAGCTCGAGCCGATGACGCGGCCGACGACGTGGAGCGTGACGGTGCCGTCGCCCGTGACGGGCGAGAACGGGCCCGGCGCGTTGATCGGGCCCGGCGCGCCGCTGTAGTCAACCGTGTTGTGCTGGGACCCACTGCCACCACCCTTGATATAGTCGTCGCCGGCACCGCCCACCAGGTAGTTGTCGCCGAACCCGCCGTCGAGCGAGTCGTTGCCGTCGCCGCCATTGATGGTGTCATTGCCGTCACCGCCGCAGATGGTGTCGTTTCCACCGAGGCCATTGATCACGTCGTTGCCACCGAGAGCATTGATCACGTCGTCGCCGGGGGTGCCGTTGATGACCTCGCCCGCGGCCGTACCCTCGATCGTCACGGCCAAGCCGAAGCAGGTGGCGGCGGCGGCCGCGGGTGAGGCGGGGATGCGCTCGACGATGAACATCAGGCTCGCGGTGGCCGCAGTGAGGACGAGAAGCGACGAGAGGCGCATGGAAACCCTCGGCACGCGGCCGCACGCCTGGGCGGGGTCAGCCGAGTATAGGTCGCGACACAGCGCTACACAAGACTGTGTCAAGGGGGGTTCTACGCTCTTCAGTGTGGATACAGGGAAGGAGCGTGAGCAGGAAGCAGGAGCATGCGGGTCAGTCCGATGCTGCAGCGCGTCCTTAGGCAGCCACGGGAAACCCGGGGCCGCCGTGATCGCGCCGATGC